>DBCM01000162.1:0-2790 GCA_002293045.1 Flavobacteriales bacterium UBA958
CGACACCATTCTACCAGGCGATTCCTACTATTACATATTCGAAAACAGTCCTAATTTAGCGGGGCTTTCCCAAAACAATATGGTTGATTTTTTGTGTGTAAATGCCGACTTGACTGGATTTCACTTCATGGAAGAACAGCAGTTATCAAACAACTATTCGTGTTTATTAATCGAGGATGGAACCTTTTCCTTGGGCGAACTCTCCCCTAATCCGGTAACGAATCAAAGTGAATTCCCACTGATCCTTACAGAAATGGCACCAGTCACTGTTGAGGTATTCGATGTGCTTGGAAATGTGTGCACGCGTTCAGAAAATACCTTAGAGGTAGGAACGCATGTTTTATCGGTGTTCATGAACGATAAGGCTGCAGGAGTCTATTTCTTACGCGTGAGCGTAGGGGCCGAACATAAAATTTCACAATTCATCAAAATTTAGTGCGGTAATTTTGGCACAATGTATGATATTTGCAACGAAAAATAAACCCATGAAAATTATCTTATTAATCTCCGTGCTATTCATTTCGCTCTCGCAATTCCACGGCCAAACTGAAATAAGCAAGTCTCAGAAAATACTGAATAAACTTTCAAAAAAGATGAAAGGCTTAAAATCCTTTTATATGGAGTACAGCGCCAATGTTAAGAATGAAGAATTGAATCAAAACGATGATTACTCAGGAAAAGGATGGGTTAAGAACAACAAATACTACGCTACCTATGCGGACAATGCCATCATGTGCAACGGACTAAAAACGTGGACCATCATCGCCAAAGACAAAGAGGTATATGAAAGTGATAACTCGGAGGATGAAGATGGAATAAATCCTAAAAAGCTCATGACCATTTGGGAGACCGGATTTAAGAATAAGTACATTAAAGAAGATAAATTGAGCGGTGAAACGGTCGATGTGATCGATTTGTATCCTAAAAATCCAAAGACGGCAGATTATAACACGATTGTCATTTACATCTCGAAATCTAAAAATGAATTGAAAAAAGCAGTCATGAAATCGAATGATGGTTCCGTAATGACTTATTCTGTTACCAAATTCACCTCAAATCCTGAAATCAAGGATACAAAATTTGCGTTTGACAAGAAAAATTACCCAGGATATAAGGTCATTAAGAATTAACGTTTTAACGCCCGATCCATTTCTCGTTGGTCATCCTTCATTTTAAGGTCGTGTCTTTTATCATGTAATTTTTTACCCACCGCACACGCAATTTCCATCTTGACCCAACCTTTATCGGATAGAAATAGTTTAAGAGGAATCAGCGTATTTCCCTTCACTTTAAGAAATTTCTCAATTCGATTGATTTCTTTTTTATTCAACAGTAACTTTCGATCTGCTCGAGGCTTATGGTTGTAAAAGGTCCCGTTTTCATATTCATTTACAAACATGTTGCGAACCCATACCTCTCCCTCATGAAAAATACCATACGCTTCTATAATACTGGCTTTCCCGTTGCGTATACTTTTAATTTCAGTACCTGACAATACAATTCCGGCAAGAAATGAATCCTCTAAATGATATTCGAAGCGCGCGCGCTTATTTCGTATATTTAATTGTGGGCTTGCCATGTTACAAAAATACGCAAAGCGAACTGAAAATAACTACTTTTGTTACATGCAAATCCCATCTAAATACTTAGAACAAGCCACGGAACAGTTGGCGACCTTGCCCGGAATTGGGAAGCGGACTGCATTGCGTTTAGCACTGAATTTACATCGCAGGGATGGCGAGGAGATTAAGACCTTCGTAGAAGCCCTCATACAACTTAAAACGGAAACCTTTGCTTGCATTCAATGCGGTAATATTTCAGATACCGAAACGTGTTCGATTTGTGCCAATGAACGACGTGCTAACGACATCATTTGTGTGGTTGAAGACGTGCGCGATATCATGGCGATTGAGAGCACCGAAACATTTAAAGGGCGGTACCATGTGCTTGGCGGCGTAATCTCTCCGATGGATGGCATTGGCCCGCAAGCGTTAAACATCGATACCTTGGTAGAACGTACAAAAAATTTGATGATCACAGAGGTTATTTTTGCGTTAAGTCCAACCATGGAAGGCGATACTACCAACTTTTATTTATTCAAACGCATTGATCGCGAAGGATTGATTATCACCACCTTATCTCGTGGCGTTTCGGTTGGATCTGAATTACAATACGCCGATGAAATTACATTGGGAAGATCCTTACAACAACGTCAAGTATTTAAATTGAACGTTTAAGCCAGCGAAGCACTACCACGTATTTGAAAAATCGACCTCCGACTCCAAGTGCAACACCTAACCCAATCCAAGCATAAATACTTGAGAGAAGGTATTCCGTGGATTCTTTAAAAAAATACCTCAGAAGATCGGTCAAAAGCAACCCCGCAACGACGGAAATCCACGTGGGATATTCGGTAGCTAATACGCGTATCCCATCAAACGGATTTTTAGCCGGGATAAAACCAAGGGGATTCACATAAAAAACAGGGGTTCTGTTGCTCCATTTGACATACAAATCTCCAAATTTCTCCAACAAAAACTTCGATTCTACGCGAACAAGCATGGTAAAAAACACCAAGGAGAATAACACCGTACCCAGAAAAAAAATTAAATTATTCAGTGGAATACTCACTCCAATCCAAATCAAGAAACTTCCCAGATACAAAGGATGCTGAGTAATCGAATACGGCCCTGTTGTATTCAATGTCTGAGCCACCTGTTCATGTCGATTTCTTCCTGAGGTATGAGGCGCTTTAACTCCTACCACGTATACCCGAAGTAACATGCCTAG
>DBCM01000162.1:2885-7017 GCA_002293045.1 Flavobacteriales bacterium UBA958
TAACATGCCTATAAAAACAAAGGGCAATTGGCCTCTAAACCTAAAAAAAAATGCACCTAGAGATTGAAAACGAGGCATTGAAGGATTAATAATTAATTTGTATCTTGCAGGGTAAAACCAAAGATACTACGCTTTTCTTAACCCTATGAAAGAAAAATTCCAACTGGAGCAACTGCTCAAGACCTCGCCAAAAATTTTGGATGCCAAACTCACGAGTGCGGAAGGGTTAAGCGAATGGTTTGCTGAAGACGTGAACATACGAGATGGAAAATATTACTTTCTTTGGGATGGTTATGAAGAAGAGGCGGTCTTACTGAGCCACAAAGCCAATCAACACATTCGTTTTCAGTGGCAATCAGACATCGACGAATCCCTTGATACCTATTTTGAGCTTGCTTTTTCGCTGGATCCAATGACTCAAGCCATCATGCTTATTATAACCGATTTCGCTGAAGCCGGAGAAAAAGACAGCAGCATCCTAATGTGGGAACAACAACTTCAAAAACTGCGGCGGCTTATCGGTGCATAATTATTCGATTAGTAGCCCTATTTTTGTAAAAAATTCGTTTTTGAAACGCTTATACCTATTCAGTATTAGGTCATTCATTGGCCCTTTCATTATTACCTTGGTAATTTCCATGTTCATCTTGATCATGCAATTTTTTTGGGTCTACATCGATGACCTCATGGGTAAAGGATTGAGTATATGGGTTATCCTTGAACTGCTTTTTTATGTTTCAGCGAGTTTAATTCCATTAGCCTTGCCCCTCGCAATTTTACTCTCCTCGTTAATGACCTTTGGTAACATGTCTGAAAACAATGAATTAACGGCATTAAAATCGAATGGCTTTTCCCTTTTACGAATTATGAGGCCCCTAACGGTTGTTGTTTTGTTGCTTTCGGGGTTTACTTTTTATTTTGCCAATTATGTCATTCCTGTTGCCAACTTAAAATGGCACTCGCTCATTTATGACATTCAGAACACGAAACTTTCCTCGCTTGTTGTACCTGGGGTATACACCACTGAAATTGATGGATATGCCATCAAGGTAAATAAAGGAAAGGATAGTAGTTTCACGAATATAGCCATTCACGACCATACAGAACCCAATGTATTAAAAACGGTGAAGGCAAAACAGGCAAGAATTTATAGATCGACCAGCGGCAACTATCTGTTTTTTGACCTCGAAAACGGAACTATATACGAAGAATTAGAACTTGAAAATGGTGAAATTGGGCCCAATGGAATGCCTTTATTGGGAAAAATCAGCTCACACCCCGATCGCATTTCCACGTTTGAACGCGCCACCTACAAAATGAATGTCACGGGAATCAGTTTAAAACGTTCCGATGAGGATATCTTCCAAGATAAATATGAAATGATGAATGTGTTTCAAATTGGACGCGCAACGGACTCATTGAAACGAAGAAGAGAAGGGTTAGACAGCACCTTCCTTGCCAGCATCAAAGGCAGCTTTGCCACCTTTCATGTAATTGACAACCAGTTAAAACCGATGCCAATTACGGATCCCAGCTTAAAGGAAAACACGGTCATCTATAGAACCTATAATAGCCTCAAGCGCTCAGAACGGAAAGTACTGATGCAGGATGTGCTCACAAAACTCTATCAGATCAACGAAAACGTTCGGAATCAGTCCACGTTTATGGAGACCCTTAATCACGAAGAAGATCAGTTTTGGATTGAATTCCATCGAAAATTCGCACTTACCTATGCAATTATTGTATTGTTTTTTGTTGGGGCGCCGCTTGGGGCTCTGGTAAAAAAAGGGGGCTTCGGTGCACCGGTGGTGATTGCAGCACTTATTTTTATGGTCTATTTTATTATTCTCAGCATTGGAGACAATTTAGCAGACACCTACGTGATTGCCCCTTGGTTGGGCATGTGGCTTTCCGGGTTGTTTTTTACTCCGATTGCCATGCTGGTCACCTATACCGCCAATAACGACGTCCCCATAGCGAGCATAGAAACTTGGAAAATGTGGGTAAAACGAATCATCAGTCGCGGATGAAACGCTTATTATACATCAGCCAAAAACCACATCATCCCATCATCGATGGTGGAAGTCAAGCCATCGCGTCATTTTTCCATGGACTCCTTCAATGTCGTGACCTTACACTTACCTATGCTCCAATTTGTACGAAAAAACATCCCGGAGATTTTTCAGCGGTAGATCACTCCATTCAACTTATACCGCTACGGATCGATACATCCATAAGCATGAAGGTACTTCGTCGCTCGGTGTCTGCTCCAATGAATGTACTTCGATATAGTACCTCTGAAGCGATGTCTACTCTCTATTCTCGAGACTCCATTGAACAATTTGACGTGGTCGTATGTGACGGTTTTTATTCCCTTTCTATTGTGCCCAAATCATGGTTTTCATCAAAACGCATCATATACCGGTCGCACAACCTCGAACATGAACATTGGAAACAGCGCGCGCGATTTATGCCTTGGTATCTGCGTTGGTTTTATCAGCGAATTAGCAGGCAAATGAAGCGCTTAGAACACTCATTGGTAAGTGCTACCCATACAGTACTCAGTATTTCACACGAGGAAACGCAAAGGTTGAGAGAATGGAATGCAAATACACACACTTGTTATCCAGTGTTGAAGACCAAACATCACCTCATTAGGGGGAATGAGAGCGAACCGTCTATCGGATTTATTGGAAACTTCGATTGGTTTCCCAATGTCGATGCTATGCATAAATTCATTGGTGAAATTTGGCCCTTAATTCGCGCTAAACACCCTTCCGTACAGTTGGAAATCGCAGGTCGCGGATCTGAAATTTTTAATCACCCAACACATCGCATTAAAGGCCTTGGTTTTGTCGATTCCTTGGAAAACTATTATCAGCGACAACAAGTCATGGTTAGTCCATTGGCCTATGGAACCGGGTTAAACATGAAAGTCCTGGAAGCCTTATCGTATGGAAAAGTAATTGTAACAAGCGCACTCAGCGTCCGTGGGTTTGAGAACAAAACACCGTTTTTAATCGCAGATACTCCGAAGGAATTTGCCGAATTTGTGCTCAGAATGTTGGGCAGTTCGGACCAGCGTGAGACGCTTGAATCGAACATTTCCACCTATATCAAAACTACCTTTGATCAAGAAACTTTTAGGATTCAACTCGAACAACACATCCATGGATAAGCGACCAACCCTCCTTTTCATGACATCACGTTTTCCATTTCCACTAGAAAAAGGAGATAAATTGCGCGCTTATCATTTAATTAAAGGCCTTAGCAAAACCTATCAAATTCACTTATTCGCCTTGAGCACCGAATCAATTGATCCTTTTTGGAACAAGGAGTTGGCACCGTTTGTAGTATCCATTCAGCACTTCCTTCTGAATCCATTGGCACAGTGGACCCGATTGCTGGCATGCCTATTTACGAACCAACCCTTTCAATTGGCGTATTTCACCTCTTACCGTTTAAAACGCACCATTAAAAAATCAATTTCATCCCTTGCTCCCGATCATATCTTTTGTCAGATGATTCGACCAGCGGAGTATGTAAAAAATTATCACCGGTGTAACAAAACCATCGATTACATGGATGCCTTATCGATTGGCATGGAACGAAGGGCTCAAAAAGCTCCATGGTACTCGAGATGGATTTTCAATATGGAAGCAGCACGACTCAAAGAATACGAGCAACGCATCTTTAATTATTTCGAATTTCAAACGATGATAAGTCAGCAAGATGTGCACTACATTGCTCATCCAGACCAGCGCAAAATACGTGTAATTCCAAACGGTATCGATACGGAGTACTTCCATCCAATGAAAGATATTCAAGCCAGTTTTGACTTAGTGTTTGTCGGAAATTTATCCTATGCGCCAAATATTGATGCAATGCGGTGGTTTGCAGAGCACTTACTAAGCAAACGTCCGACATGGACCTTACTGATTGCGGGTGCAAATCCTTCACCAACGTTCGTACAGTCGTTAAAAAAATACCCAAACATTACCGTGGAAGGTTGGCAAGAAGATATTCGCAAGGCCTATGCTCGAGGAAAGATATTTATAGCTCCAATGCAAATAGGCACAGGCATGCAAAACAAACTCCTTGAAGCCATGGCCATGGGAATTCCTTGCCTTAC
>DBCM01000156.1 GCA_002293045.1 Flavobacteriales bacterium UBA958
CTCCCCAAAAAAAAGACCTGTCCCGGTATTATTCTTAAAAAAAGTCCAATTAACCTCCACCTCTTTGTGATATAAACAACCTTCCGCTTTTGTTTTATGGCTTCAAATATTTGTTCCGTAGCTTTTTGAACAGAAGCTACCCAAAAGAGACCTTCACCCTTTGCCATTGCAGTATCAACAAATCCAGGACGTACATCAGTAATCGTGATACTAGAACCATATTCCTTTACATTTATTCTTAATCCCTCCAAGTAATTGATTTGATATGCCTTTGTCGCATTGTATGATGGGGCAATACCATTTCCCCTGATTCCTGCAATAGAGCTAATGTTGACGAGATGACCAAAACCTTGTTCTTTAAAATACCGCACAGCCCAATCAGCAATGCACGTAAATCCTTGAATATTCGTTTTGATTACACTATGCTCAACATCAAAATTTAAGTTTTTATTCTCCTCTCCGATTCCTGCTGAAATAATCAATAAATTTAATCCACCCATCTGACTCACCAATTCATTACAGTTTGCCTCTAAAGTTGATAAATCCTGAACATCCATTTTTTTAAAGACAATTCTACTGGTCTCTTGTGTCTTTATGGATTGAAATAATTCCTCACGTCTGCCAGTTACTCCCACTTCATAACCTTCGCGCAATAATAACTCAGCCAATGATTTGCCGATTCCACTCGTTGCTCCTATGATGATAGCTTTTTTCATCTTTATAAAAGTAGATAAACTAAGTATGAATGCCAACTTCCTGCAATTTGACACGAAGTTCAACCCTTTAATTTACTGATAGTGATATAATCAATAATTGAATTATAGCTGCAACTTCTGTAAATAGGGGGAGCAACTTATAATGATAAAACGGTTATACTATTTTAGTTTAGCCGTTTTTTTATTTTAGGGTAATGAAACTACACATAACAATTCCTAAAAGTCTGAAGCCCTTCTTTTATAAAGAACTAGAGTTGGCCGAGTCATGTTTATCCAAGAATGACTTAAAAGCAAGTTGGCGTCATCTTGAACGCGCACACATCCTTGGGCAACCCTATCCGTACCACCACACATTAGTTCATTGGAAGATGTTACTTTTTGGCATAAAGATCAAAGACATTAGAGAAATATTGGGCCAAATTCCCAGATTACTTGTAGGTGGAGTTAAGTCTTTTGTTGGCGAAATTCCGGTTGGAAATACCGGAGGAGCAAACGTGCCTCCCCTAAGACCAATGGAGATTCCACAAGATTTACAACTAATAATCTCAGAATACAGATGAAACAGCTAGCTCCAAAGAAAATCAAGGCAATTATACTTTTTGTCGCTGTCGTCATTATCCATCTTGTCTTGGATTTGTATTATCGTCCAATGGCGTATTCTAAAAATATAAATGACTTCGGGTTAAAAGATTCCTTCACTCAAATCACTTCGGTGATTGGCATATCCTTGCTTATGATTCTTATTGAAAAAGAGAACTTCACAAAGGGAAGATCAGGCAAAGTTTTTTTGACTCTAGTGCCTGTGGTGGCTATGATTAGTTATGAGTTTGTTCAGTTGCTATTGCCTCCACTAAGGTTCGATATGCAAGACCTCATTTTTACGTTCGTGGGGGGCGTTTTTACATGGTTTATTCAAGGAGTTTTAAGTAAGACTCATAAAACTTAATACTTCTGGTCGACTAATTCTTGTCTACTTTATTCAGTTTTGAATAACGTTCCAGCTGCAACTTCTGACTACAGGGGGAGCAGATAAAAAGATAAAGCCGTTACACCGTTAAGGTGTAGCGGTTTTTTCTTTACCCGATATTGCAGACCACTTTTCGATAGCCTCAAAAACATTCTTTAACTCCTTGGCCTTTTCGGTCAATGAGTATTCCACTCGAAGCGGAACCTCCTCAAACTGCCTTCGAGTAATCAAACCGTGATGCTCAAGGCTCTTTAGTTGATCCGTAAGTACCTTTCTAGATACTCCCTCGACAATCTGATGGATTTTTCCGAAACGCGGTGAACCAGTCTGTCGAATTACATTGAGTATGGGCAGTTTTCATTTGCCGCCAATCTGTTCGGTAAAATTTAGAACGGGGCATTTTTCGATTTTGGTCATGAGCAATAGTCACTTAATGGTAACCACAATTTACTAGTCACCTTTTGGTAACTTGTTTCTTTTGGTAACTAAAGATACTAGATTTGAATCCGAATTAAAAAATGATAGACCCATGAAAATTGAACGACCCAAGTGTGGGTGTGGAAACACCTCTGATGCCAACGGCTATTGCGACGGATCGCATCTAAAAATTGAAAAGAAATAAGCGAAGACCATGAATTTAAACGCAGAAAAAGTCACCCGTTCCCTACTTGCCCTAATTCTCATTGTTTTTGGATTAAACAAGTTTTTGAATTTCATGCCTCTTCCGCCAATGCCCGAATCGGCCGAGTCCTTTATGGGGGCATTAATGGAGACGGGGTATATAATGGTCCTTGTTGCGGCTGTTGAAGTCATTTCAGGCATCTTTCTAATGATCAACAAGTACTCTGCCTTAATGCTCGTTCTTGTTTTCCCCGTTCTATTGAATGCCTTTCTATTTCACCTTTTTCTCGATTTTAAAGGCATCGGAGGAGCGTTGTTGACCCTTTCTTTAACCGTTTTCTTGATGTACAAGTCCTTGAATACCTACAAAGTCCTTTGGTCGAAGTCCTAGCTTAACGCACTACCGAGGCTGGCTGTACCTTTTGACTAAAAAGAGACCCAAACTAGACAAGCCATCAGAAATGATGGCTTTTTCTTTTTCTGCGTGCACCATCCTATTGGTTTTTCATCGCGAATTTTAGAATCAACCATAAATTCGTTGGGCGGACCCCGGGTCACGTTCTTTTTTTGGGG
>DBCM01000124.1 GCA_002293045.1 Flavobacteriales bacterium UBA958
ACCATTTATCTCCGTCCGGAAACCGCACAAGGAATATTCGTAAACTTTTTGAATGTTCAAAAATCAGGGAGAATGAAGATCCCTTTTGGCATTGCACAAATTGGTAAAGCATTCCGAAATGAAATTGTAGCGCGTCAATTTATTTTCAGGATGCGTGAATTCGAACAAATGGAAATGCAGTTCTTTGTGAAACCAGGCGAAGAATTAACCTGGTATGAGCACTGGAAGGAAGCACGAAAAAAATGGCACCTCAACCTGGGGTTAGGAGAGAAAAACTACCGGTTCCATGACCACATTAAACTTGCCCATTATGCCAATGCTGCGTGTGACATTGAATTTAATTTCCCGATGGGTTTCAAAGAACTGGAGGGGATTCACTCTCGAACGGATTTCGACCTGAAACAACATGAACTCCATTCAGGGAAGAAACTACAATATTTCGATCCTTCAACGAATGAGAGTTTTGTACCTTATGTTGTAGAAACTTCAGTAGGCTTAGACCGACTGTTTCTTTCTGTGTTGAGTGCTTCATACACGGAGGAAAAACTTGAGGATGGCAGCGAACGCACCGTGTTAAAAATTCCTGCGGCGCTTGCCCCTTACAAAATTGCTATTTTACCGCTGATCAAAAAAGATGGGTTACCAGAAAAAGCGCAAGAAATCATGCGAATGTTACATTTAGATTATACCATACAGTACGACGAAAAAGATTCCATTGGAAAGCGCTATCGCCGTCAAGATGCGATAGGTACACCGTTTGCGATTACTGTAGACCACGAAACACTCGAATCAAATACGGTAACCATACGAAATCGTGATACCATGATTCAGGAACGAATCAGTATAGATTCATTACCTGCCTTTTTAAACGCACATTGCAGTTGGTCTTCTATTTTAGGCGCACTCGCATAATATCGGTATTGTTATGGCTGACACCAATACAGGGATTTAGTCAGCTCATTAATCAGCCACTCAACGTGGGTGGTGGCCAACCTTTTCTGAATGCTCAACTCATAAAAGAATTGGGTATTCGTGAAATGCATGGTAAAATCTATACCAAGCGTCCAAGCGATTTAATTCGCAGTACAGATGGTTTTGTAGACTACAAATTCGATTCCTTAGGCAACACCATATATAGCTTGACATACGTCCCTCACCATCCATTTAAAGATTCAATCGTTCATACCTATCAATATGAGCAGAACAATTTAACCTATCATAGAACCGAAAGAAATAGCGATTACTCCATAGAACAGTATGAATATGCCAATGGGAAACTTATAAATTCAGAGGAGCGTATTGGCTTAAAGCGAACCCATGAAGAGGTAATTACTAATGCTTTGGTCTATGACTATCTTTATCCATCTAATCAAGAGCTGATAACAATACGCTATCGAGGGGGAAATCGATATCGGGAGGTCGTGCTAAGCTACGATTCCATACAACGCATTAGCAACAAACAAATCAAAGAGCCCTTAACAGGCCTTATTCAAACTACCCACTATACGTACAACGCTACGAATCAATTGGAAGAAATAGCATGTATTGATGGGATAGGAAACATGACTTCAACCCACATAGAATATGAGCCATCAACGGAAATTCGTGCCATTAAGACGTATACCAATGGAACACTAACATCTGAAATTCAAGTGATTTATAGCAATAGACAGCTTTCGTCTGTGCTCATATTAAATCACCAAACTCAACTCATGGAAATTATCAGAATGGATTAATTCCCTTTTTTATTGCCTACAAAGAATGCAATTAAAAAAACTACCACTAAAAAGGCAATCACCATAAAAAAGCTTGTGATTTCCGGGGCTTTTAAAAATACCATATACTTAAAGTTATTGTTTCATTAAGTTAGGTAAACTAAGTTCTCTTTGTATGGTCAATTTTCAAATACAATCATTTGTTTATCAAACATATAACACGCACGAATATCTCTTAATCAAAAGTGAAAAAATCATGGCTACTTATTTATAACTTTGCAGAAAAAAAATGTTTCGAACGCACACCTGCGGTGAATTAAGAGCCGAGCAAATAGGAAAAGAAGTTACACTCAGTGGATGGGTACAAAAATCAAGGGATTTAGGAGGCATGACCTTTATTGACCTCAGAGACCGTTACGGAATCACCCAATTGGCATTCAATTTAGAAAAAGACCATGCCTTGTGTTTGGAAGCGCGAAAACTTGGTCGCGAATTCGTGATTCAAGCAGTGGGCTCTGTCATTGAGCGATCAAGCAAAAATCAACACTTAGCTACCGGACATATCGAACTCGAGGTGAGCTCTTTTCGGGTATTAAATGCCTCTAAAACGCCCCCTTTCACCATAGAAGACCAAACCGATGGAGGCGATGAATTGCGCATGCAATACCGTTATTTAGATTTACGCAGAACGCCGGTTCAACAAAAATTGTTGCTTAGAAATAAGGTGGCGCTCGAAACCAGAAAGTTTTTAGATAAGCTGGGATTCATGGACGTTGAAACCCCGGTATTAATCAAATCAACTCCTGAGGGTGCACGTGATTTTGTGGTGCCGAGCCGCATGAATGCGGGTCAGTTTTATGCCCTACCCCAATCCCCGCAAACCTTTAAGCAATTACTGATGGTTTCTGGGATTGATCGGTACTACCAAATCGTGAAATGTTTCCGCGATGAGGATTTACGTGCAGACCGTCAGCCCGAATTCACACAAATCGATTGTGAAATGGCTTTCGTAGAGCAAGAAGACATTTTAAACGTATTCGAAGGCTTAATTAAGCATTTGTTTGCAGAAGTAAAAGGCATTGAATTCAACGAGCCCTTCCCGCGAATGACCTATGACGAAGCCATCCACATGTACGGATCAGACAAACCAGACTTACGTTTCGGTATGAAGTTCAACTATTTGAATGCACTCCAAGGAAAAGGCTTTGCCATCTTTGATCAGGCAGAAACCGTTCTTGGTATTGTAGTGGAAGGCGCTTCAGAATATACCCGAAAACAATTAGATGAACTCACCGAATGGGTGAAACGTCCGCAAATTGGAGCCAAAGGAATGGTTTACGTAAAGTATAATTCAGATGGAAGCATAAAGTCTTCCGTAGATAAATTCTACACCGAAGCAGACTTTCAATCCTTGGCTGCAACGCACAACATTAAGGCCGGTGATTTGTTATTGATATTGAGCGGGGAATTAGCTAAGACACAAAAACAAATGAACGAACTTCGACTTCATGTAGCACAGCAAGAAGGACTTCGAAATACCGGAGCATTTTGTCCAGTGTGGGTCTTAGATTTTCCATTATTAGAAAAAGATGAAGCCTC
>DBCM01000054.1 GCA_002293045.1 Flavobacteriales bacterium UBA958
CGCAGGTGTTGTGTATTGTTGATTCGGGCCAAGCAAACAGGAGCCAGCGGACAGGAGGCGCATGAGGGAGATTTTGGGGTGCACACCATTGAGCCAAAATCCATCATAGCTTGGTTAAAATCGCCTGGGCGAATCGGGGATAAAATTTCATTCGCGAATTCTGTAATGGCGCGGGAAGTTTGGCTTGTTTCCACCGGATCAGAAAGATCCAACAATCTGGAGACAACCCGGATCACATTTCCGTCCACTGCGGCAATGGCCTGGTTAAAACAAATTGAACTAAGGGCCGCGGCCGTGTAATCGCCCACTCCTGGTAGTTTTTTTAAGTCCAAAAAAACCCTCGGAAAAACACCGTCATTTACGGTCATAACCTGTTGGGCTGCCTTATGTAAATTTCTTGCACGCGAATAATATCCCAATCCTTTCCATACGGTTAGCACTTCTTGTTCGGTAGCGGCGGCTAATGCCTCAACGGAGGGAAAGGCCTCAATCAATCGATGAAAAAAGGGTGCCCCTTGTTCCACCCTGGTTTGCTGCAATACGACTTCGCTAATCCAAATAAAATAAGGGTTTTTGGAATTTCTCCAAGGTAAATCACGTTTATTCTGATCATACCACTCTAAGATTGCACCTTGAATATTAGCCATTTACGATTTTTTTAAGGTTTTTTTAATAAAAATCAACGTTTACGTGGATTTCTACGCTATTTTTGTTCCGCGAAATTACAAATTGTCACACTTTATTAACATCAATCAAAAATGACTAAAGCAGATCTTATTGCGAAAATTTCAGAAGAAACCGGATTAGAGCGCAACGAGGTTTCTCGTGCTGTTGAATCAATGATGGACTTCATAAAAACATCGCTAACGAACGGTCAAAACGTTTATTTACGCGGTTTTGGTAGCTTTGTGGTGCGTGAACGCAAGCAGAAAACCGGCCGTAACATCTCCAAAAACACTACGATTATTATTCCCGCCCACAACATCCCGTCATTCAAACCTGCAAAAGTTTTCGTGGATCAAGTAAAAAACAAAGTAAAGGTTAAATAGCCTTTTTTTGCAAATAATTTTTATTTGGCTTACCTTTGCACTCCCTTAATTGGGAGTTTTTGTTTTACATAGATTCTACAACACTTAAAATATATTGACCATGCCAAGCGGTAAAAAAAGAAAAAGACATAAGATGGCTACGCACAAGCGTAAAAAACGATTGAGAAAAAATCGTCACAAGAAGAAAAAATAATTTTCTAGTTAGTCTTATTTGACCACTGGGTCAAAAAATACTCCCTTGAGTTTAGAACTTATTGTAGATGTTCGGCCGAATGGTGTTTGGCTGGCATTGTTGCGTGAAGGGAAGCTGATTGAGCTTCATGAAGAACGGGGAAATTCAGATTTCGCTGTTGGTGATATTTATTTAGGTAAAATTCGCCGATTGTCCCCTAGCCTTAACGCGGCGTTTGTAGACGTGGGTTATGATCGAGATGCATTTCTGCATTATTTAGATCTTGGCTCCAATTTTAATTCATTAAATAAATATACCAAAGAAGTTATTCGCGGGAAACAAAGTGTTCCCTCACTTCAATATTTCAAGTTAGAACCTGAACTGCAAAAGGACGGCAAAATTGATTCTTTGCTTTCTTCCAGTCAGTTTGTGATGGTGCAGGTGGCGAAAGAACCCATTTCTTCCAAAGGACCTAGACTTTCTTCCGAGATTACCTTGGCGGGAAGATACATGGTGTTGGCACCGTTTTCATCCAAGGTCTCAGTATCGCAAAAAATACGTTCCCAAGACGAAAAAAAGCGGCTTAAAGAGGTTATGGAAGGATTGCTTCCAAAGAACTTTGGAGCAATTATTCGCACCGTTGCTGAAAACAAAACGGCAGAAGACATCCAACAAGACTTGGCTCAATTGCTTGAGAAGTGGGATTCAATATATAAAAACTTAAAGGGAAGTAATTCCCCAAAACGAATTCTAGGTGAAATAAACACCACCTCCTCAATTTTACGCGATTTACTAAATGCCGATTTTAGTAATGTTCATGTGAATTCTTCTGACTTATATGAAGAAATCTCTACCTATGTGCAACAAATTGCACCGGGAAAAAACAGCATCGTTAAACTATACGATGGCCGTATTCCTATCTTCGAGCGGTATGGAATCAACAAACAAATCAAAGTGCTTTTTGGTAAAAAAGTTCCGATGCCAAGTGGGGGTTACCTCATCATTGAACATACCGAAGCCATGCACGTGATTGATGTGAACAGCGGTAACCGAAAGGGCGCCGATGGTCAAGAATCTAATGCGTTAGCAACCAATTTAGAAGCCGCTGAAGAAATTTCCCGCATCTTACAATTGCGCGACATGGGCGGTATTATCTGTATCGATTTTATCGATATGCATGACCGCGAGAATAATCGGATTTTATACGATAAAATCAAACTATTCATGAAGAATGATCGTGCAAAACACAACATCATTCCTCCATCCAAATTTGGCGTTGTTGAGATTACAAGACAGCGCGTTCGAGAGGTTACCGAAATCGAAACCAATGAGTCTTGTCCTACCTGCAACGGAAGTGGGGAAATACAAGCCAGCATTCTGTATGCCGAAGAAATCGAAAATAATTTGGCGTACATGATTCAAGACCGTGGAATGAAAGGCTTTTCTCTTCAGGTTCATCCTTATTTAGAAGGGTATTTTAAAAAAGGCGGAATGTTTAGGTCGATTCAATGGAAATGGTACTTTAGATTTAAAACGTGGATTCCGATCACCCCGAATACGGCATTTCATATTTTGGAATATAAATTCGTTGACAAAAACCAAGAAATTATCCCTGAATAATGACCCTCGAGGGTGATACTCATCGATTAATTATTGAAATGGAGCGTTTTTGTGCCTATCAAGAGCGAAGCTCCTTTGAAATAAAGACAAAGCTTCACCGGAAAGGAGCTACGGAGGCACAGGTAGAACGTGTGCTAACACACCTTATTTCATCCAATTTTTTAAATGAAGATCGGTTTGTAGAAGCTTTCGTACAGGGAAAAAGCCGCATTAAGCAATGGGGTGCACAACGCATTAAATCTGGGCTTATCGCACATCACATTCCAGAAGCAGTGATTAATCGAGCCCTTTCTTCTTTATCAAAAACAGAGAGCCACGCTCACCTTAGGCGATGGATCGAAAAAAAAGAAAGCAACTTAAAGCACGAAGCAGAAGGACCAAAGAAACGAGCTAAAATCATTCGATTTTTACTCTCCAAAGGCTTTTCCTTGGATGAAATACTTAAGGAGGTTTAAGTTTTTTTGATGTAAAGCACCTCCTCTAGTTTGAAAACTTTAAGAAGTTGATTCTTGGTTAACGATTTAATACTCAAATCCCATTGTTTATTGCTGCAATCCACTTTTACTCGGATGTCTGCCAAGGGTGTAGGTTCGCCTGAACATGCATTTAAAATCTGACGGTCTAGTTCCGATAAATTAATCTGCTTTTCAGGGCGCATTTGTGGAAAAAACAGTACCTCTTGAATGGATTGATTGTCTGTTAATAACATCACTAAGCGGTCCATTCCGATACCAATTCCAGAGGTTGGTGGCATTCCGTATTCTAGGGCTCGAAGAAAGTCTTGATCAATAAACATCGCCTCATCGTCTCCGCGCTCGGAAAGCGCGAGTTGTGCCTCGAATCGCTCCCGCTGATCAATGGGGTCATTCAGCTCCGAATACGCGTTTGCTACTTCTTTACCATTAATCATTAATTCAAATCGTTCCGTCAGGGCAGGGTTGGTGCGATGACGTTTGCACAAAGGCGACATTTCAATGGGGTAATCAGTAATAAAGGTGGGATTGATGTAGCTTGCCTCACATTTCTCCCCAAAAATTTCATCTATTAATTTCCCAACACCCATTTCTGGGGTGACGTCTATGCCTAATTCATGGCATAACTCGCGCAGCGCTTCTTCTGATTTCCCTTCAATATCAAAGCCCGTGTGTTCACGTATTGCGTCACGCATGCTGATTCGTTTGAATGGGGCTTTCAAGGAAATCTGTTGTTCCCCAACCGAAATCTCGGTGGTACCACAAACCTTCAGGGCAATTTCTTCGATCAAGGACTCGGTGAAACTCATCATCCACTCGTAATCCTTATATGCCACATACAGTTCCATTACCGTAAATTCCGGGTTATGGGTACGGTCCATCCCTTCGTTTCGAAAATCCTTTGCAAACTCAAATACACCATCAAAGCCACCGACAATTAACCGTTTTAAATACAGCTCATTGGCAATTCGAAGGTAAAGCGGAATGTCTAGGGCATTGTGATGGGTAATAAAAGGGCGGGCGGTTGCACCCCCAGGTATCGGCTGTAAAATTGGGGTTTCAACTTCTAAAAACCCAAACCGATCAAAGGCCTTGCGCATCACTGAAAAAACCTGTGAACGTTTAATAAAAGTATCCTTCACATCGGGGTTCACCACCAAATCCACATAGCGTTGGCGATAGCGTAATTCTGCATCAGTAAATGCATCATGGGTGTTGCCGTCTGCATCTACTTTCGGTAAGGGAAGTGGTTTTAAAGACTTGCTTAAAATGGTTAAAGATGTTACATTGATTGAGGTTTCACCCACTTGGGTCTTAAACATCGCGCCTTCAATCCCGATGAAATCTCCTAAATCAAGTAGTTTTTTGAATACTTCATTGTATAAGGTTTTATCCTCACCTGGACAAAGTTCATCGCGATTTAAGTACAGTTGTATTCGTCCCGAACTGTCTTGCAGCTCTGCAAATGAAGCCTTTCCCATGATGCGTTGACTCATCATCCTTCCTGCCATTTTCACGGGTTGATTTTCCTCATAGGAAGCCTTCACCGATGCGGCTAAATGTGAAACCTGAAATGCAGCAGCAGGATAAGGCTCTATGCCTAGTTCTCTTAATTTAGACAACGAAGAGCGGCGTTGTATTTCTTGTTCGGATAATTCTTGACTCATTCAATGGTTATTTAACGGTGCAAAGATAAGGGATGTTTAGGCGCTTATAAATTAAAAAGGAGCATTCCAATGCTAAAATATATAAACAGCCCGATAATATCGTTTAATGTGGTTACGAAGGGCCCAATCGCCAAGGCGGGGTCAATGCGATATCGATGCAGCAGCATCGGGAACAAGGTGCCAAAGGTGGCTGCAAAAACAATGACGGTAAGTAAAGATAAGCTAACCACTGTTGCGAGTTGAATGCCTGAAAACACGGAAGCTACTCCGAAAATTAAACCCGATAATATAATTCCATTCATCAATCCAACGCCTGCCTCACGAAGCAATCTAGGGAATATCCGTGTCAATCCATGGTCGCCTTTCGCAATAGACTGTACAACGATGGCGGAAGACTGAACCCCGACATTACCCCCCATAGCGGTAATTAGCGGAATAAAAAAGGCAAGGGCTGGTAATTTAGAAATACCTCCTTCAAAACTTGAAATCACTTTAGCACCAATGGTGCCTCCTACCATGGCAAGAATCAACCAAGGAAGCCGCGAAAATCCTGATTTCCAAAAGGACGAATTGGCGTCGGTTCGGTCACTAATACCGGTAGCCATTTTAAAGTCTTTATCCGCTTCTTCCCGTATATAATCCACCACGTCGTCCAGCGTGATCCTGCCCACCAATTTACTCTGATAATCTACCACAGGAATAGAAACCAAATCGTATTTTTCCATGATTCGAGCAACCTTTTCTGCCGTATCGCTGGTTTTAACCTTGATGATATTTTTGGATTGATAGAGTTCTTCTATGGTCGTACGAGTGTCTGCAAATAAAAGGCGTTTCAAAGAAAGCACTCCCACCAATTGATCCGATTCGTTAACCACAAATATATTGTATACTTTTTCAACGTCTTCTGCCTGCTTCCTTAATTCAATCAGGGCGCGCCTAACGGTCCACTCTACGTGCGCTTGAAAAAACTCTTTTTGCATGAGTCCCCCTGCCGTATCCTCATCATAATTCAATAAATCTACAATGTCTTCGGCCGCGTCATCATCTTCCATTTGAGAAATAACCTCGTGGATTTGATCTTTGGGGAGTTCTGCTAAAATGTCGGCGGCATCGTCTGAATCTAAGTTCTCGAGTTGATCTGCAATTTCTTTGGATGACAAAGAGGCGATGAAGCGATCGCGCACGTCTTCATCTAATTCCATTAAAATATCCGCTTGCAGGTCTTCGTCTTCGGCCAAATAATAGATGTATTTGGCCTCTTCATTGGAGAGCTTATCTAATATTTCTGCAATATCGGCGTAGTGAAGGTGAAGCACCTGTTCTATGAGCCATGGGGCATCATCGTTAGCAACACGCAAACGTATTTCTTGAAGAAAGTCCTTAGTTAGTTCGTGGCTCATTAACAAAAAGTGTTACACTTGCTTACGAGGGAATCCGTAAAAGGTTCGCAGCGGATTTCAGGATTGCGCGTTGGTTTTTTTAAGGCCTGCTTTTCTTAATCTTCTTTGGATTACCCAAGGCCTTAAACAAAGCTTCATTTGAATTCGCTTGCGTATATTTTTCTGAAACTTTCTGCCAATCTAATAATTCCCAAACGGCCGTTAAATAATCTGCGCGACGATTTTGATAATTCAAATAGTAGGCGTGTTCCCACACATCAATCCCCAATATTGGGATTCCTCGTTCAATGCTAAAACGCATTAATGGATTATCTTGATTTGCCGTTGAAACTACACACAGGGTTCGGTTTGGCTTAAGAATTAGCCACGCCCATCCGGATCCAAAGCGCGTGGATGCTGCGCTAAAAAGCGCCTTTTTTAGGGAATCCATAGATCCAAAGGTCATGTTTATGGCATTCATCAATGACGGACTGCACGACCCTTGCATCGCTTTTGGTGCTAAAATCTCCCAAAACAACGAATGATTGTAATGTCCCCCTGCATTGTTCCTAACGGCCTCTTGTCCTTCAGATGGAAGTGATAATAAAATTTCCTCGAGGCTAGCCGATTCAAAAGAAGTGCCTTTAATGGCTTTATTCAGATTGTTTACATAGGCCTGATGGTGCTTTGTTAGGTGGATTTCCATCGTTTGCGCATCAATATTTGGCGCATACGCCTCATAGGTAAAAGGTAATTTGGGGAGCGTAAACGGCTGTGCGCTTGACAGGACCGCCAATAATAACATAAATAAGATTAAAGAAGGTCTCATTTTTTATGGGTAAAGTTACAAAAGATATCAACGCCGCTTCGGTAAAACCTGTCTGATTTTGCGCATTTCTTCGTATTTTTGGAGCCTTAATAAATTGACCACAATCATGGGGTTTCGGGAATATAAAGGGCTAAATCTGCCGAACATAACAGAAGAATTACTTGCTTATTGGGAGGCA
>DBCM01000026.1 GCA_002293045.1 Flavobacteriales bacterium UBA958
CGAGGTAATCTTTTTTCACCTCAGGAATTGGTGTTTTGATGGTTTCAAATCCATGGTCTAACGCAAATTGTTTAGCGCCAGCGCCTACCAACATCGCATGCGGCGTCTTCTCCATCACCGCTTTAGCCACTGCTGCTGGATGGGCGATTCCTTCTAAAAATCCAACCGCTCCACTTCTGCCATCGCCATCCATGACACACGCATCCAAGGTAACATGTCCCGTGCGATCGGGCCTGCCTCCAACACCAACACTTCGGTTAGTAATGTCCGACTCGGTATGCATGGCTCCCGCAACGGTTGCATCTAATGCACTCCCACCTTGCTGAAGCACCTTCCATCCTGCTCGATTAGCCTCTAGGCCGTGAATCCAGGTGGAAATAATCAATGGGCCTTCAATCCGTTCTTCAAACATGTAACTGGGAAGCATTGCCCCCTTTACAGGTTCAATCATACCCGCAGCCACTAATAAAGATCCGGCTTGAATAAATTTCCTGCGATCCATAACTTATCGTTTTTTCTTTTTTTGTTCTGCGCCCAGCCAATCCTGAAAAACCTTTGCATTTCGCAAGTGCTCTGCGCCGCTTACCGCAAAATTGTGTCGACCGGAATAATCTGGTTTAGCGCACATATACAAGTAATTAACTCTTGGCGCATTCAACACAGCGTCTAGAACAGCCGTGGAAGGCAAGTTAATGGGTCCTGGCGGTAAGCCTTTTACGAGGTAGGTATTGTATGGGCACACAATATTTCGGTGAACGGCTAACAAGCGTTGCACCCCATCCAATTTATCACCCCAACAAAATTTAAAGGTTGGATCAGATTGCAATTTCATTCCGGTACGAACGCGATTCAAATACAAACCAGCAATGGTAGGCCATTCATCTGCATTGACCGATTGTTCGGCATAAACGATACTTGCCAACGTAGTTACTTCGCTTGGAGAATTCAAGCCGATTGCTTTCATTTTTACTTTTCTCGCCTCGGTCCAAAACAATTTAAACTCGTCTGCCATGCGCTGGGTAAACGTGTTCTCGTCTGTGTCATAATACATCTTGTACGTATTTGGAATAAACAGGGCGGGCAATTGTTCCACCGTAAACCCATACTTGGCTAAGGTTGCGCCAGAAAGTAAATGGGAAATCAATTTCGAACTATCGAGAGAAAGGCATGCGGATACTTTTCCTGCCATTTGATAAATGGTTTTGCAATTATTGAAGGTCACAGGAACCTCGATTTCAGCATTCCCGTTTCCGGCTGAATTTATAGTAAATCCATTGAGTAAGGTCCGAAATAAGGTATGTGGTTCAATTTCATACATCCCCACTGCAATTCGGTTTTTATTTAAATTCTTATACGAAGCCACTTTTAGAAACGCCTTATTATCCGTAATTAAACCCTCTTTCTCCAATTGGGTTGCCAAGGCTTCTGGTGAGGTAGGCGAACTGATTAGAAAGGCTATATTTTCTGAATTCGTGGTGGTTGACATCCCCGACCATAATACGAGTAGTTTTGGCAAGAGCACCAAGAAAACAATAAGTAGAAGGCTTGCTGCAACCGTTAAATAGATTCCTCTTTTTGATTTTTTAAACATAATTGAAATGCGATTTCATCCGTTAATTTTCCATTGTAAATATACCACTCCTTCCGAATTCCCACTTCCTGAAAACCTAACTTCCGAAAGAGGTTTATACTGGGCATGTTGTCTGATTGTACAAAACACTGCAAGTTCCGCAACTCTAATTCATCGCGGCAATAGGCAATACAAAGCGAAAGTGCTTCACTGGCAATACCTTGACCACGGTCGGCATCGTCGGCAATCAAAATTCCTATGGTGGCAAATCCATGCTTAAAATTCACATCAAACAGATCAATGGTACCAACTGGCTTACCCGATTCTTTTCGGTCGATCATTAAACGCAACTGTCCTGAATTTCTCAGGTTTGAAAACTGTTCAATGAGCTGATGTATATTGTGCATGGAGAACGGAACTTCCGTATGGCTTACCCGCCAATTCAAGCGATTATTTTCCCAAATAAATAAGGTGGAAGCATCGTTTGGCTCGACTGCTCTCAGGGAAACCGTTAACCCATTCAAAAAACTCATAACAGATTGATTTCTCCATTAAACACGTTGTACGCAGGGCCAAGCAACCAAATTTGCTCAAAGCCGGATTCATTTCGCACAAATCGAACGGCTAATTTTCCGCCCTTTGCATTAACCACTACCGTTCCTTGAGCAAGTTCATTTCTTGAGGCTAAAAACAAGGCACACGCGGTGGCGCCTGTCCCACAAGCCAAGGTCTCCCCTTCTACACCGCGTTCGTAGGTCGAAATATCAATTTCATGCGTTGATGTTACATGAACCAAATTTACATTTACGCCATCTTGCTTATATTGCGCTGCGTACCGAATCTCACGTCCTTTATTTAGCGTGTTTTCCGTGCTTAAATCATCAGACAACAGGATATAATGAGGGGAACCGGTATTCATAAGTGCTGAATCTTCCCCAAAGAATTCTATATGATTTACATCACGCATGTGAATACCTATCGATGAATCTTCACGGACATACGCATGAATTCCATCAATGGCCTGAAACGTTCGAGTTGACGAATTAACACCTAACGCATTTGCAAAAGCAACAACGCAGCGCGCACCATTACCACAGAAACTTTTGGAACCATCCGGATTGTAAAAATCCATTTCAAAATCGGCAGAAGGTGAATCATTTAGTAGAATAAGTCCGTCAGAACCAATGCCGTAATGTCGATCGCACATCCATCTTATTTGATCAATTCCTAAGTCGTTATATATACCACTACGGTTATCAATCATGATAAAATCATTTCCAGCGCCTTGGTATTTTTCAAAGTGAACCAACATGCCGTAAAAGTAGGAAAATGTTGTCAAATGTGCTTAACAATCTTTAACAGGACTCGAATTTCATATATTCAAAGAGCTTATTATCATTGCATGTAAATTAAAATTTAAGCACATGAAAGGAAAAAAT
>DBCM01000018.1 GCA_002293045.1 Flavobacteriales bacterium UBA958
TTCGAAAGGGAACGGTATTGTTCGTACAAGTTTCCATCATACAGGGTTTCAAAGGCGTTGAATGCCGAAAGATCTGTGCTGAGGTTGGTTAATCCAAAGGCAATTAATTCTAGGTGTATGTTTAACCGCTCCTCGAATAAGGTGTGGTATGTTTCAGTGAGTTCAATCAATGAAATAAGATCGGCTCTTGGTTCGGCTAACCACTTCCGTGTTATGCGATGAATACGGTATTTCTGAAAAACTCCACCCGTGGACATCTCTCGGCGAATCCCCGTTAATAGCGATCGTGAAGGAACGTTTCTCCACGGCGAAAGGCTTTGTTCTGCGTGTTGCAGTTGCGGCTCAAGAAGCGCCAATTGCTTTCTTAATTGCTTAATTTTTTTTCGGTGCCTCATCCAAGGTAAGCAACGCTGCGCGGTATCCGTTGAAAACAAGTGAACGGTTTGCGCTATTTGTGCATGTTCTAAAAGCTCAGAATAACTTAATTCTTGCCACTCTAGCTCAACTAATGCAGTATATACCCCCCTGAGTTGAGTCAGCTGTGATTCAAAGGAACGGGATAAATTCGAATTTCCCTTAAGTTGCTTTAACAAGTGAATTACAGGTTCTGGTATGGATGAAAGTATCGGTTTGATGGCGTTCCACTCGGAATAACTGGGCATACCCGGACGGAATGCCATGGCTTTTGTTGGATTAATGCCCGTAGCGGTGATAAAATCTTTTGGACTCATTCCTCCAATTAATCCTTCCTTGTGATAAAGTTGGAGTTGACCTTGAAGCCAATTCAAGCGAATGTTGCCAGAAAAATCTTGCGCTACCGAATCTAGCGCTTGTTCGATCGCTTCCCAACTTTTGGCTAAGGACTGAATGCTTGTTTTTATACCGTCCTGAGAGTTTCTAATCAGCATCAAATCTCCGAGTCCGCAAGCGTTGAGTTTACTGGCAATAACTTCCAGTGCCTGCCGCTTTTGGGAACACAGAAGTACCTGTTTTTTTTCTGCTAGCACCCGCCCGATTATATTTCCAATTACTTGTGATTTCCCCGTTCCTGGGGGACCTTGAATCACTACGTGTTGCTGTTCCGCTTGTTGAATCGCTTCATATTGAGTTTGATCGACCTCGAACAGTAGCGGACGAATGGGGTCTGATTTGTACGTATTGTTAACCTTAAGTCCCTGGTACAAAAAATCAAAATGACTTAAATCGGCTTCTTTCTTTATTTCAATAACCTCTTTTAACAGGCTGTGTCGGTAGGGGTGGAAATTACCAAGAAAACGAGTATTGGGTTCCAGGGCATACCCTTTAGCACTCAATAATTCATAAATTTCTGGTTTATCCAATGCAGTAAAGGCGGTTTCTTCAAACGAAAGCAGGTGTAATAAATACGGATTGATGATCCATTCCTCGGTATTGATATTCCACGAAACCTGATTTAATACTGGGTTTATTTTCGGATTTAATAAATGCAGGAAAATTGGAATTTGTTGCTCGTGGTCTGTTTGTTTCAGGCACAGGAGGCCCTCAGATAAACACAAGGGGAAGACGCCCTCCGCTCGTTCTTTTTGATGTGCTGCTTTTATAAGCTTCGAGGCCTCCGGTGAAAGCGCTTCAATTTCTTCTTTGAAAGGAATCACAGGCTTTCCCTGAATATTCACTAGTAAATCTGAAGCATTAAACCCAGAGAGGTCTAGTTCAAATTCGTCTAACTCCGAAAGAATGAATGATTTATCCTTCACGCAATAAAAGTAAGGCAATTTATTTGGTTAGTCAATTTCACGTACCTTTATACTTTAATTTAAGAGACATGAAGGCTTTACTATCTGTTGTTTTTCTTTGTTTTTATATCGGGATTTCTGCGCAAATAACCCTGAGTGTCGCTGATTTTGCAAATTCCGGAGACACGGTTCGTATTTCTCAAGCAGCAGGAACAGGCTTGGACTTTGCCTCAACCGGTGCCAATTATACTTGGGATTTTAGCGCCTTATCTGCAACCAGTCAATACCTAAAAGAGTATAACCCCATTGGTTTCGCCTCATTATTGGTGTTTGGAACCTATGGACCTGTTGCCCCAACAAATTATCGGGCCAGTTATTTCAATCCAACAAACGACTTGCCGCTAGACCAACTATCACAATTCTTACCTGTTTCATTAAGCGATTTAAATCAGTATACCAAGCGAATGGCAGATTCGATCACCTCACTCGGGTATTCAATAGCAGTGAATGGACAAGGGGTCCCATTCAAATCGGATACCATTGAAACACGTTACAAACTCCCTTTGAACTACAACGATTCACACTACTCAAGAGGCTACACCTACATCGACCTTAATCCAGTAATCGATTTTAGAATCAAACAATACCGTCAACGAACCACCAATGTGGATGGTTGGGGAACAGTTACCACACCGAAAGGCACTTTTCAAGCCTTGCGCGTGCGACATGACATTGCCGAAATTGATTCCGTATATCAAACATTTTTTGGTGCCGGGCAGTGGTTTGGAACACCACCCATCCAACGCACCGAATATGAGTGGTTTGCGAATGGTGAAAAAGAATGGGTGCTGAAGGCTACCGAGACCAATGGCACAGTAAATCAAGTAGAATATCAAGAGGATTATTTGGGTTTAGATGCCTCACTATCCGAATCAACACTAGAGGCATCCATTGGACCTAACCCTGCACAGGAAACATTATTCATTGATGCTAAATCCCCGCTAAATTTTATTCAAATCTTCGATTGTACCGGTAGGATGGTGGGTAGCACGACATTGAACAATGTGCTTAATTACACCCTTGATATCAACGCATTACATGCGGGGGCTTATCGAATAATCCTCCGTGGAATTCATGGATCTAAAGAATTTCCGTTAGTTAAATTCTAATCGTACCTTTGACTCGGCAAATCGGCCTATCGCTGTCCTGTTTACAGGAGGGAGGAAAGTCCGGGCAGCACAGAGCAGTGTACTTCCTAACGGGAAGGGTTCATCTTGATGAATACAGAAAGTGCCGCAGAAAATAAACTACCTTGGCATCGCCAGGGAAAAGGTGAAAAGGGGAGGTAAGAGCTCACCGCAGCAACAGTGATGTTGTTGGCAGGGTAAACCTTACGCGCTGAAAGACCATGTATACCGGAGTATGTCTCGTACATTAAGAGTTGCTCGCTTGATTCCGGAGGGTAGGTCGATAGACGCTGATGGCGACGTCAGTGCTAGATAAATGATAGGCAGTTGCGTCACGTGTGACAAAACGAACAGAACCCGGCTTATGATTTGCCTTTTTTTATTTTAATGGCTTATGAAAGCACTTTTACACATCAAAGAAGCACTGCGCAAAGAAGGCAATCCCATACGTATTCCTCAGATGGAAGCCTACATGAGAAATCAATTTCCATTTTATGGCGTCATGAGTACTCCACGAAAAGAACTCTTAAAAGCCCTTAATAAAGAACACTTAGAGGTGCTTGATTCCAATGAAAAAAGGGCGTTGATTCAGTTACTTTGGGAAGAAGAACATCGAGAATGTCAACTCGTCGCCTTAGATTGGTTGATGCAATGGAAGCCAAAAGAATTTACAGCATCAGATATTGACTTGTTCGAGTGGTTAATCACCACCAAATCATGGTGGGATACCGTAGATGGCATTGCGCCCAATGTCGTAGGTAAATATGCACGGATATTTCCAGAACAAATGAAAGAAACACTGCATCGGTGGGAATCCCATGATTCCTTTTGGATTCGCCGGGTGTGTTTAATTTTTCAGTTAAGGTATCGCCAAGAAACCGATTTGGATTTGCTTCAATATTTCATCAATAAATTCAAGCCAGATCGTGAGTTCTTCATTCAAAAGGCCATTGGATGGAGTTTGCGCGAAGTCTCTAAATGGAACCCTACATGGGTTGCAAGGGTAGTGGAAGAAGAGCAATTGACGGGCTTAGCTAAGCGCGAGGCGAGTAAATACATCTAGTCCACTTAATTGCTTATTTTTGGGGCATGAAGCTAATTTACCCCATTTCGTGTTTCCTTCTACTTTTTGGCTTTCTGCAGGTTAGCCATGCGCAAGTGCGGCCTACTAACGGTGTAGCGCCTTCGGAAATGAAAAGAATTGCCTTAATTAATGTTGATGTTTATGTGAATCCGACCAAAAAATTGGAAAACGCTACGATATTAATTCAAGCAGAACGTATTCTTGAAGTTGGAATCAATGTAAATATTCCCTCGGATTTCGTAGTAATCGATAAGGAAGGATTTACTGCAGTAGCCTCGTTTATTGAGTTGTACACCGATGCGGGTGTGATTAAAGCTACCTCCCAGCACAAAGGGTCGTATCCGCAATTAGAAACCTCAAAACAAGGCGCGTTTTATTGGAACGAATCCATCCACCCAGAAATTAATGCACTCGATGGATTTAATGTGAGCGATGAACGCTGCACGGAATTGAACAAGCAAGGTTTTGGGTTTGCCGTCCCGCATCAAGCGGATGGCATTGTGCGGGGTTCTGCACCTTTAATTGCCTTGGGCATTTCCAATCCCCTAGAAGCAACACGTACCCGTGCTTCAGCCTTTTTTTATTCCTTCAATAAAGGCGTTTCTCAACAAACGTATCCTTCTTCCTTAATGGGTTCTATTGCCTTGTTGCGTCAATCGTTTTATGATCTTGAATATTGTAAAAAGAATCCGGTCTCAGCCTTAGGTAAACTATCCATGGACGCTTGGGCGGCTAATGAAAATTTACCGTCAGTTTTTAAGGTGGGAGATAAATGGGATATCCTACGTGCCGAACGCGTTGCTAATGAATTCAAACACAAATTTATATACGTGACCGCAGGAGATGAATATGCCATTATTGATGCCCTTAAACCACTGAATCCGAAACTAATTGTTCCGCTGACCTTTCCTAAGCCGCTGGATGTTTCTGACCCTTATGTCGCAAAAAACGTGTCGATTCAAGAGTTAAAACACTGGGAATCGGCGCCATTTAACCTGAAGTTATTAGCCGAGGCAGGAATTTCAACAGCGATTACCACCCACGGTCTTACCCTCACTGATTTCTGGAAAACCCTCCGGAAATTAATCGCTAACGGCACCAGCCCATCTTCCATTCTGGCTTCACTTACTACAACACCAGCCTCTTATTTGGGCTTGGATTCTATAATCGGGACCCTTGAAGCGAATAAACTGGCGAGCTTTAATCTCTTCTCCACCGATCCATTCGTATATGAAGCTAACTTGGTTGAATCTTGGGCCCTTGGGAATGGTCAGGTCCTGCAGCCCACCAATCAAGCAAATGTGCTCGGAACCTATAGCCTGAATTTAAAAGGTCAACGTTTCGAGATGAAGGTCTCCGGGGACAATCAAAAGCCCAAGGCATCCCTCGTAGAGTTTAAAGATTTATGGGATTCGAAATTGAAAGTGTTTAAGAAAGATTCGGTCCTTACCTCGGTTGCTTTTACCTATTCAAATCAAGATGTAACCCTTCAGTTTGCACTCCCGAATGCGGAAACAAAAATGTACCTGCTTCATGGTAAAATTTCTACTAACGGCGCAGTATGGGAAGGCGATATTACCTATCCCGACGGGAGCTGGGGACAATGGTCTGCCGTACGGCGGGTAAAAGATACCGAAGTTTCAACGCCAATTAAGATTGAATCCAATCCCGCTCCTGAAACTTGGTATCCAAACATGGCTTATGGGTCCAAGGAGGCGTTAACTCAACAAAGTGCCGTTTATGAGCAAGTTACCATTTGGACCAATGAATCAGAGGGTATTATCGATAAAGGTTATGTGGTGGTACAACAAGGAAAAATAACCTATGTAGGGGCGAAAAAACCACCTTATCCTGGGGGAGCAAAAATTATTAACGGGACCAACATGCACCTGACTTCAGGGATCATCGACGAGCATTCACATATCGCCATTTCTCGAGGAGTTAATGAAGGAGGGCAAGTGGTTTCTGCTGAGGTCAGCATTGGAGATGTTGTTTACCCTGAGGACATTTCAATCTACAGACAATTAGCAGGAGGAGTAACCGCTGCCCAATTATTACATGGTTCTGCCAATGCCATTGGCGGACAGTCAGCACTCATTAAATTGAAATGGGGTACAACACCCGAAGAAATGAAAATTGATGATGCCCCAGGATTTATTAAATGTGCACTCGGAGAAAATGTGAAGCAATCGAATTGGGGTGATCGAAACGTGGTTCGTTTTCCTCAAACGCGAATGGGAGTGGAACAGGTGTTTTATGACGCGTTTTACAGGGCAAAACAATATCGAAAGGAGCGGCTTTCAGGATCGCAAAGGATTGACTTAGAACTTGAAACATTAAATGAAATCCTAGATGGAAAGCGATTTATTTCTTGTCATTCTTACGTTCAAAGTGAGGTGAACATGTTGATGAAGGTAGCCGATTCTATGGGCTTCAAGGTGAATACCTTTACCCACATCCTAGAAGGTTACAAAGTAGCCGATAAGATGAAAAAGCACGGCGTTGGAGGTTCTACGTTTGCCGACTGGTGGGCATACAAATTTGAAGTAAACGATGCGATTCCATACAATGCGGCCCTCATGCTTGAACAGGGAATCACGGTGGCAATCAATTCCGACGATGCAGAAATGGGACGAAGACTGAACCAGGAAGCTGCAAAAACAGTCAAATATGGCTGCGTTTCAGAAATTGAAGCCTGGAAAATGGTGACCCTAAACCCTGCGAAATTATTGCATTTAGATCATCGAACAGGAAGCGTTAAAGTCGGTAAAGATGCCGACCTGGTGTTATGGACAACCAATCCACTTTCGATAGAGGCCAAAGTGCAATCTACGATGATTGAAGGGGTGTTCTATTTTGATCAGGTGCAAGACCTCATGCTTCAGGCTCAAAATCAAGCGGAGAAAATGCGCATCATTGGGAAAATGTTGGCGAAGGATGTGCAAGCCGAGCCAAAAGCACCATTCATTAAGCGTAAGAAAAAACATTTCCATTGTGATACCGTGGGAGAGGAAGGGTCTGAAACAGAAAATTTACATTAACATGAAAACGATTCTATTTTTAACAGGTTTAATGGTGAGTCTTGGATTCTCGGCACAACGCATTCTTATTGTGAATGGTCATTTGCATCCGGTAGTTGGACAAGAAATTACGGCTTCATTACTAGAAATCGTAGATGGAAAAATTACCGGAATTAAAAATGCACTTTCCTCTACCTACAATCCCAAAGATTGGGATACCATCATTGACGCAACAGGTCAGCACATATATCCTGGATTCGTAGCGCCTAATAGCACCTTGGGGTTGACGGAAGTAGATGCCATTCGAGCGACCAACGATTACAATGAGGTAGGTGAATTTAATCCCCATGTACGCGCACAAATTGCGTTTAATGCAGAATCTAATGTGGTGGAAACCGTAAAAACCAACGGAGTCCTTCTGGTTCAAAGTACACCTAGAGGGGGGTATATTTCTGGAACTTCATCTGTCATGTTCATGGGAGGATGGAATTGGGAAGATGCGACAGTAAAATCAAACGATGGCGTCCACGTAAACTGGCCAAGTACCGCTTACGGCGGGGGGTGGTGGGCGGAACCTGCGCCCAAGTATAAAAATGAACAGTATACCAAAGAACTCAATGAACTTAAGCAGTTTTTTCTATTAGCGCAATCCTATGCGAACGCTAAATCCGTGGCCTTCGACCAACGGCTTGACGCCATGAAAGCGTGTTTTACCGGTACAAAGCGCGTCTATTTTCACGCCAATGATGCCCAACAAATCATAGAC
>DBCM01000115.1 GCA_002293045.1 Flavobacteriales bacterium UBA958
ATCACCAAAGCAGGTGCTCGATGCAGTCGAAACACTACCGATGCCGATGGATTTTGCTATCAGCATAAACCGTAGGGAACAGACCTAGATTTGCCATTTTTGTAACCTCGTCGCGTATTGTCCGTAAGATGCCATCGTTACAAAATTTTAACCATGGCACAATATCAACAAAGTCTAAGAAGTAAAGTAGTACGTGAAGCTAAATTGAAACTTTCCGTACATCGTGAGCAAGGAACCAAGTCGACGATGTCGATTTTTGAAGTGGCAGCATTGATGGATCAAATCAAAAAAGATAACCAAGCGACCGAAATGGAGCAAGCGATATTCTTTTCAATGAGCATGAATTAAAACCCGAATTTGTATCTATCTTCAAGCCGATTCCATCTGAGTCGGAAAGATAACCAGTAAAAGGTTAGAGCAACAAGATAGACTCCATCGGAGTCGAATACAATAACGAGCAACACGTATCAGCACTTTGACCGACTCCATCGGAGTCGCACCTTATCTTCTCGGATAATCACTCCGAAATAATCCCCGAGCCAATCAGCTCATCCTGAATGTACCACGCCGCAAATTGTCCGGGTGTAATGCCACGTTGAGGCCGTTCAAATAAAATATACAAGATTCCTTCTATTTCAATTAAGGTTCCTTCTTGCAGCGCTTGACGGTATCGAATCCGAACTAAACAAGACACCCCAGTTTTGAGTGATTCTTTTGGAAGCGCTTGTATCCAGTTGATTTCCTTGGTGTCGAGTTTTAGCGCTCGTCGATAAAGTCCAGGGTGTTCATCGGTTTGACCAGAATAAATTACATTCGTCGCGGTATCTGTTGCCAGTACAAAACTGGGTTCCGGCCGTCCGCCAATATGCAAGCCCTTTCGCTGTCCGATGGTATAATAGTGTGCGCCTTGGTGTGTGGCAACTTGTTTGCCCATGGAAGGATCAAAGGTGAACGGTCTTGCCAATTCCACCACATTGGATAATGAAGGAGCAATCTCATTGTAGGTCGTAAATTGCGCTAAATCCATTGGGATTTCAATGATTGGACCTTGTTTTGGTTCCAATTGCTGCTGAAGAAAAGTTGGAAGGCTGATCTTTCCAACAAAACACAAGCCTTGGGAGTCTTTTTTTTCTGCGGTTAACAAGCCATGTTCGGCAGCAATCGCACGGACTTCCGCCTTGGTTAAATCCCCAATAGGGAAGAGGGCACGTTGAAGTTGAGCTTGATTTACTTGACATAAAAAATAGCTTTGGTCTTTATTTCCATCCAAGCCACTCAAGAGGCCATGTGAACCATCTTCGTGTATGATTTTACGACAGTAATGACCTGTTGCTACGTAGTCAGCGCCTAATGCCAAGGCCTCCTTAAGGAACACGTCAAACTTAATTTCACGGTTGCAGAGTACATCGGGATTTGGCGTTCTTCCTGCTTCATACTCTCGGAACATGTAGTCTACAATACGGTCTTTGTATTGCGCACTTAAATCAACCACTTGAAAGGGAATGCCGAGGTGTTGCGCTACCAGTAAGGCATCGTTCGCATCATCTATCCAGGGACATTCGTTGGATAGGGTAACGGTTTCATCATGCCAATTGCGCATGAACATGCCAATAACCTCATACCCTTGCTCAAGCAAGAGGTAAGCAGCCACACTGGAATCCACCCCACCAGAAAGTCCAACAACCACACGTTTCATGGGGTAAAGGTAGAAATTATAAGGATTTTAAAGGTAAGTACCTTGAAATATAAGTACCTTTAGTTATTCTAACCGATGTATTTACTAAAAGATAAAGTTGACGTGAAGTATTTATTCCAAGTTCGTTGGATACTACTGATTTTGTTAGCATTAACGAGTTGCATTACAAAGAAAAAGCCACTGGGTGACGGACAAAAGTCATCCCAAATTATCCACTCTGATGATAGTTCATGGACCTATTCAGAATACAGAAAGGGAATAGAGGTAGCGTTCAAAAACTGTAATAACCGCAATTTTATAGTTAACGTTCAACGAAATAACGAATCGCTACAGCTTAATTTAAATGAGTTACATATTCCTTGGAAAACTCCAGAACTAACTTGGGTCAATCAAGAAATGATGTGTATAACAACTTGGTGGTCAGGCCCTTTTGCTGAGTTTATCTTTATCCCGTTAGAAGGTAAACTGAATACATATATTTTTTTAGATCATCCCCTTGATTTCGTGGATTCAACTACAAATACTGTGGTATATACGGATAGAATAACGGATAGAAATTCAATTCAATTAACCGTGGAACAGCTAGTTTCTAGAAAAAGGCTAGTGTTTCAATTTCCAGTTGATTCAAGTTCTTATAATACAGAAAACCAGTTCATTAAAATCAAAGATGGAATATTGAATGTTAGGATTGAAAAGATTCATAAGCGCTTTGATATTTCGTCTTTAGTGTCAGCTATATAATTATGATAAAAATCACCGCACTTTCTTTCTGTTGTTTCTTGTTGATTAATCAAGTACAAGGTCAACTAAGTAAAAATTATGAATTCTATAATTCTGAATTAAAAGGGCAAGTAATTTCTAATCAGCAGTCAATAGATAATGATTCTACCATTGAGGCTTTGGCTGTTTTCTTTAAAGATAGTGCATGTACACAAATAGCTACTATACTTCAACATAACCCAGGTATTAAAGAGCTTCATGTAATGAATCCTCCACCTCATTTTTTTGGAATGCTTTCAGTGTTAGCCACTAATCTTACTCATTTGTCCATTAAGGAGTATTCAAATGAAACATTGGTGCTACCTTCACTTCCTAAGGTAGAGATATTGGACATTAAATCATCTGTTTTAGCTGTGTTGGATATGACTAAAGCAGAATTATTTCAGTTGGAATTTCTAGATGTATCAGCTGAAAAGCTAAGTACCTGGTATTCAGAATCAACGTTGTCAACCTTAAGGCTTATCGAATTAAACGCCCCATTATTACACGCGTTTCCTATTGATTCAATGCCTAATATTGTACAGTTTTCCTATCATTGTTCCTTCAATGAACTCCCAGCTAATCTGTGTGAATATGAGGGTTTAATGTATATTTCTTTTGAAAATTACGGAAAAATCGAGGTGTCGAAATGTCTTCGAAAGAAACTACGTGATGCCGTATATTCTAACATTAGTGTATACGACAAAATTGAAGGCAAACTTTCATTTGAATTGCATTCGTCAGATTATTTTAAAGAATAGATATTGTGCGTAGGCTCAACCATTGTGGTGTTTTTCAACCATAGCCTCCACGCATTTCATTCCATCAATCGCGGCTGAAACGATTCCTCCTGCGTATCCCGCGCCCTCCGCGCAGGGGTAAAGGTTCTCAATCTCCACGTGCTTAAAGGTTTCTCTGTTGCGGGGTATCAAAATGGGGGAGGAGGTCCGTGATTCTGGGGCATGCACTACGGCATCGTTCGTCAGAAATCCAGGCATTTTTTTATCAAACGCTTTAAATGCTTTTTGTAAGCGCTTGGATACCATTGGAGGTAATATTTCATCTAATCGAACACTCACGATTCCCGGGGTATAACTCGACCGTGGGAAATCAGCTGAAAGTTTTCCGTCAACAAAATCCTTCAATCGTTGCGCGGGAACCTTCTGATTATCTCCTGTTGCCTCATAACAAGTGCGTTCCACCTCTTGCTGAAATTTTAAACAAACCAAAGGATCCGCTGGATTGTCAAAATCCGTGGGGTCTATGGAAACTACAATTCCTGAATTCGAATAGGGGTTGTTTCGTTTAGAAGGAGACCAACCATTCGTAACAACTTCTCCATTGCTGGTAGCGCAGGGCGCAATGATGCCTCCCGGACACATACAAAAGGAATATACGCCTTTCCCATCCACTTGTTCTACTAAGCTATACGAAGCAGGAGGTATGTAGTCATCGTTTAAACGGCCGTGGTATTGCATTTGGTCTATCATGACTTGCGTGTGCTCCACGCGTACACCTAGTGCAAAGGGCTTGGCTAAGATTTTTATCCCCGATTCATGCAGCAAATAAAAAATATCCCTGGCGGAGTGTCCGGTGGCTAGAATTACTTGATTGGTAGGAATCTTCTGTTGATGGTTTATTTCTAGTTGACTTATTACGTTTCCTGTTTTGGTGACCCCTGTTAGTTTGGATTCAAAGTGAATTTCACCTCCCTGTTCAATAATAAAATTCCGAATATTCTCAATGATTTTAGGCAGTTTATTCGTTCCAATGTGTGGATGGGCCTCAACAAGGATATCTTCGTCCGCTCCGAAATAAACCAAGAGTTCAAGCACTAACTCTACTTCGCCACGCTTTTTTGAACGCGTATACAATTTTCCGTCTGAATAGGTTCCTGCACCGCCTTCTCCAAAACAATAATTAGAATCTTCATTGATTTGTTGTTCGCGTGCAATCAAGGCTAAATCCCTCCGTCGCGCTTTAACGTCCTTGCCTCGTTCAAAAATAACAGGTTTTATACCCAGTAATAAGGCTTGTAATGCAGCAAACAATCCCGCAGGACCAGCGCCAACAATATGAACTTCAGGGGAATGCTGTACCTTATGAAAAGTAAAGGTTCGAATTCGATCGGGCAGTGGCGTATTCGAACATTCCAGTGTGGCATTGATTTTTATTTGTCGAGATCGCGCATCGATACTTCGCTTTTTCCAACGCATGTACTCATACGATTTTCCCGTTTGCTTCGCTGTGATTCGCTTGATTGCGTTCCAATCTTTAGCTTCTTCTGGGGAACAAACAAAGGAAACTATTTCCATTACCCCTCAAAGATTATGGAAAAGACCCACCCCCTGTTGTATAAGGATTGAATTGGTGCGGCAATGTAGGTGTTGTCTTTAACGAACACATTGCTGAATCCATGGGTAAATTTTAGCTCCATACCAAATTTAAAGTAGGGTGCAAAGAACTCAAGTCCACCGCCCACTTGACCCTGCCAATCGTAGCGTTTTATTTTTATAAAGGGATCTATAAAGTTCTGTGAGGCTTTTTCTTGTGACTGTAAATCAATGGAATATTGTCCGCCAATTAAACAATACGCTGCGAAATTATTCAAGCGCTTTGTCCTAAATTGCAACATTAACGGGAAGTCTAAGTTAGTGGAGTTTACACGTTCATCTTCAATACGATAACCGAGCTTAGCGGTAGTGTCTTCGAAGGTGTATTTAATGGATCGTTCCAAAAATGAAATGGTTGGAATAAAGCGCAAACGAATCATGGGCGTACCAAGCCTCATGGTTGTTAAAATGCCAAGTTGTCCACCCGGTTGG
>DBCM01000075.1 GCA_002293045.1 Flavobacteriales bacterium UBA958
GTATTCAGGGATCGGTTAATAATCTCATAATGATGGTCCGTATCGCCGCTGGAGCGCAGGTTTTCACGAATCCTATCGAATACAATGACCGTATCGTTCATCGAATACCCAATAACCGTTAAGATGGCTGCAATAAAGGCCTGATTAATGTCTAAGCTAAACGGAAGCCATCCGTGCAATAGAGAAAAGACAGAAATTACAAAGAAGGCATCGTGGATTAATCCTACAATCGCACCCACAGAATACTGCCAATATCCGAAACGGAATAGGATGTACAAGAAGATAGCAATTAAAGCCACGGTCATCGAGATGAATGATGAGTTCCACAATTCACTGGAAACCGAGGCACTGACTGTTCGCTGCCCCATGATGACTGCTTTACCCATCGAAGGCTCCAATACCTTCAGAGATTCTAACATTTTTGCTTTAACTTCCTCCGTAGCCCCGTCCTCTTTCAATTTGTAGTTTGTTGTGATCTCTACATTAAACTCATTAGAAACAGTTTTTAATTCGATGGAGGAAACTTCTTTATTCTCTATGAAAGTTTTACTCAACTCGGCGCGAATTTTCTCGATATCTGCCCTTTTATCAAACTTCACAGAGAAGGTACGACCACCGGTAAATTCCACACTTTCTTTTAATCCACGCGTAAACAAACTCACCATTCCGATTACCGTGACTGAAATCGAGAAAATATAGAAATACTTCCGTGCTCCAATCCAGTTGAAATTAAAGTTTTGGAACAGGCCTTTCGAGTATTTTGTATCAAAAGACACTCCTTTATTTCGCTCCATCCAAAAGGTAATAACCAACCTAGAAATAAAGATGGCAGAAAACACAGAGGTAAAGATTCCCACGATAAGCGTAGTGGCAAAGGATTCAATTTCACCCGTACCAAAATACTTAAGGATGAGGGCAACGAGTAAGTGCGTCATGTTCGCATCGATGATGGATGGCAAGGCTTTCTTGAAACCAATTTCAATCGCTTTGGAGGTTTCATTGCCCGCACGTTGTTCTTCTCGAATACGCTCAAAGATCAAAATATTCGCATCCACGGCTGTACCAATGGTTAAGATGATCCCTGCAATCCCTGCCAAGGTAAGTACCGCACCAAAGGATGCCAAACAGCCCATGATGAATATTACGTTTGCAAACAAGGCTATGTTTGCTGCCATTCCCGATTTTCCGTAATAGAAATACATGTATAATAACACGGCAAGGAATGCAAATCCAAAGGAAACTAATCCCGCATTGGAGTTCTCAGCCCCGATGCTTGGACCCACTCTGTTCTGTTCTTTGATTAAACATGGCGCCGGTAAGGCTCCACCGTTTAATAATCCGGATAAAGATTCTGCCTCTTCAAAGCTGAAGCTACCAGAGATTTGTGTGTTTCCGTTGGTAATTGGATTAATTACCGTAGGTGCTGAGTACACCACGTTATCCATGGTTATAGCCACAATTCGATCCTTGTTCTCGGTGGTCATCTGACCCCATTCATCTGTTCCTTCCGCGGTCATGGCAAGATCTACTGTGATTTTTCCATCACGTTGGTCATACCCCGTAGAAGCACTTGAAATGTGCTGGCCGTTTACACGCGCTTTACCATCTATCGGCACCTTACATGCATATAACATGTATCCTGTTTGTTTCTTTTTATTGGTTAACTCATCCGGTTCTGCACCCCACATGAACTTAACATTTTTCGCGGCAAAGATTTGCTGAATGTCTGCGCGACGAAGGAGTTGATCTACCGCTGCGCGGTCTTGAGCAAGGGTAAACCCGATCGCGAATTGACCAACTGGCTGAATGTACGACATCAAGCCTTTATCCATCCCACCTGTCAATGACTGATTTGCATCGGCAAGGGACTGCGTAGTATCCGAAGAAGCGGTAGTATCCGCAGCGTTATTCGTACGTTCCGGAGCCTTACTCGCGGCGTCTGCTGCGGTTAATTCTGCGTTCAACTCCGAAGGCATGTAGGTTTCGAAAAACTCCAAGTTTGCCGTCGATTTCAATTTTTGAGCAACGGTATTTTCATCTTGAACTCCCGGAAGTTCAATGTAAAGCCGATTCGAAGATAAATCTTTTTGAATGTTAGGTTGCGCAACCCCAAATTGATTGATTCGGCGATACATGATTTGCTCCACTCCATCCATGGCAGAAGTCAGGAGGTCTCTGAAATACGTTTCCACTTCAGCATCGGTAGAGTTAACTCCAATTCCATCACCTTTGAGTAGAAGCCCCAACTTCATCTTATTATTCTTTGCTGCCGCAACAAATAATTCTAGAAAATCACCCTTCCCGTCTGTGTATTTCGCATTGGCTTCGTTGTAAATCTTACGGAACTTCAATGAATTCGGGCTTTGTGCATGACTCATTAAAAGATCCCCTGTGGAAATTTCCATGGTAACGCTCATCCCTCCAACTAAGTCAAGACCAAAAGCCAACGAGCGTTTTTTCACTTCGGAAAACGTGGAACCAAACACTGGATATACGGGCTTTGAACCTCGTTCTTTCAGGATTTCATTAATAAAAGCAGCTTTCGCTAACTCTTCTCCTTCTGGGGTATTGAAATCAACTTTCGTGTTATTTGGCAAGAAGCCAATTCCTTTTAAGGAATCCGGTTGATTGAAGGCTTCTTTCTTCAATTCACTTACTCGAGCCACCGCCTCTTTTTCTGCCTTGCGTTCTTCACGTGTAGCATACCAGGTAAAAGATAGCTGGTACAAACAAACTACCGTTAGTAAAATGGTTAAAAACCAAAAAAATCCCTTATTTCTCATTGAGTCGCAGTATTATCGTAAATTAAAGGGTGCAAATATAGGATTTCCCCGCATTAAAATCAACTTTTTATCCCGAGTTCCTTGAATCGCCATATAATCGGCATTTTATTCAAACGGTATCTATGAATTTGAGCAAGGATTTCGAGAAAGATTCCCAGCTGTTTGCATTGTTTTCCCGTCCAATATTTCCCCTAAAGTATTCTTTCTTATGTTCTGTAAAATACGTGCTAACGGTTAATGCGATTTCGGTGGGATCCACGACATCTACCACATACCCCGTTCCCCCGTGAATGATGCTTTCCGAAAGTCCTCCCACATTGGTTGCAATGGTCGGCAACTCAAAATGCTGTGAAATTCCACTAATACCACTTTGGGTGGCTGATTTGTATGTAAGCATGCATACATCACTGGCAGAGAAAAACAACGGCACCTCATGGTCGTCGATATAGCGTTCAAACACGTGACAACGTTCACTTACCTGAACTTGATCCATCAAGCGCTGATATTTTTTAAAATCCCCGTAGGCCTCTCCTGCAATAATTAAATGATATGAGTCATCTAATTTAGCGAGCGTTTCAATCAATATATCCAAGCCTTTATAGTCTCGAATGATCCCAAAAAATAACAGAATCTTCTTATCCTTGTACTGAGGCAATCCAAGGTCCTTTAATGCCTCTTCTCGATCCATACGCGGTCCAAACTGATTGTACACCGGATGTGGAATCACCATACACTTTGCGTCTGGAAGGTAGGATAACAAATCGGTTTTGACCTTTTCTGTCATCGCAATGAAGGCATCATTACGGTTCAAGAAATACCGATTAAAGGCATGGTCAAAAAATCTACGTTCATGCGGAATCACGTTGTCTAAAATAGCGATGCGCTTTGAAAACCTCGATTGGCGGCCCAAAACAAACCCTAATGAGGGTGCAAAAAAGGTCATCCAATATTTAGTTAGGATGATCTCTGGTTTTGATTTCCTGATTTTTCTTGCAGTGCGAATATACGTCCAAGGATTGACTGTATCTAGCCAAGGCTTGGAAGGAATGGGGTCGGCCACATCCCTAGCAGTAACCAATTGAGTTTTTCCAGGAAAAAGAATGCTTGGATACTGACGCTTAAAGGTAATGGCTTCTACTTCGTGGTTTTTTTCGAGTTGACGGTACAACAAGGCGTTGAACTGGGCAATTCCGCCGCGGTATGGATAGAATGTTGATAGAAAACTAATTTTCATACTATGCAATCGCGTTTAACCCATGGAATACTGTTTCTGGGTCGATGTCATTCATACAAGAGGCTCCTCTTACGCATTCGTTCCCATAATAGCATTGACAAGGTGAAGGAGGTCCAATAATTACGCCTCGACCATACAATTCAAACTCATGGGGATTAAAAATGGTATTCATCAGCACCATCTTTTTTTGGAGAGCGGTTGCAATGTGCATCATCATCGTGACTTGGGTAACCACGATGTTACATGTATTGGTTAAACTTATAAATGTTTCTAAATCAAAATGTCCGGGATAAAACACCCCAGCTTTTTCAGACAGGGATACATTTTTAGTATGCTCCAATTCCCCCCCAAGAAACATGGGATAGTACCCTTGTTCGCGTAAGGTCATGGCAAGCGCCACCCAATATTCATCTTTCCAAAGGCGTGTATTCCAGCGGGGACCGCAACCTGTGTTTAAACCGACCACTTGTTTTTCCTCACGTTTTTCATCAAGGATTGTTTGCCAATGGCTATATTTTGCTTGATTTAATTGAATTGCATAGGGTTCAAAATTGAACGTGGCATGACATATTTCAAAAATCTCCTGTAAGTAACTCTTCGTATTTTCTTTAGATAATTGATCAAAAAAACCAGTCATCAATTTATGCTCCGCAGCACTGGTACACGGTGCAACCGCGTGATCTTCCCACGTGTATCCGTACTTCTCACGCGCTTCTACTTTTGCCATTAATACGCAGGCCTCTGCTTCTTTATCGAGATTAACCGCTACATCGAACAAACTGTTTTCCAAGAGAAAAACCGACATCGCATTAAACGGCAGGATTTGTTCGATCTGATCCTTAGGCAAGATTTCTGGACTTTGTGTCATCCACGTAATGTGTGCGTTGGGATATTTCTTTCGAAAAAATG
>DBCM01000142.1:0-2174 GCA_002293045.1 Flavobacteriales bacterium UBA958
TGTTGCGCCGATAGCACCCGCAGGACCTGTTGCCCCAGCTGGACCTTGAGGACCCGTTGCACCAGTGGCCCCAGCATTTCCTTGAGGACCTTTAATGTTACCGGTCAAAGTCCACGTGGAAGCGGCAGATTTATAATGCACATCTCCCGTTGCGGTATTGAGGTAAAAATCTCCCATATTGCCTAGGGCTGCTGCAGGAGCGGTTGCTCCATATCTCCATTGGTTTAATTGAACCCCTGCTGTTTTTGCATACAAGGCGTAAGGGGCGCTCATTAGACGTTGAGAGCCGTAATCTAAATAATTGGTTCCGTTCACAAAATCAACCCCTAAACTCACCCAATAATTCCCTGTAGACCAATTAATCGCTGAAAATGTACCTGAAAGAACGGTACCCTGACCAATTACAAAGTTAACTAAGCCATATTGAGAAGTAATGACACTTTGTCGTTCCGCGTAAACGATGGTTCCACTCGCGGAATTCTGCTTAATTTGAATGCGTATCGCAACAGTAGTATTGGTTACTATGGCTCCATTGGTTTTACGGATAACCGCTTGATAATTAATACCCTCTGGTGTTTGCGCAAAAAGGATAAAATTAAAACTCAATAACATTAATGCAAGAAAATGCTTTAATTGTAAGGTAGTAGCTAAGTTCATATCTTTAAATTTCTGATCTAAGTTAACAAAGAAGTTTGAAAATAGAAATCAATATCGTAGTGAATTAACAATATCATAATTTCCTTAGATGAAAACTAATATATAATTTCGAACAAGCTAACCTAATAAATGAAACCTCTTCTATCTATAATTATTGCTGGATTTTCCATCTTGACGCTTGCACAAGGAAACTTACAGTTCAACCAAGTCCTTTTAATTGACAATAATACCGCAACTGTTCCTGTCGGAAAGGTCTGGAAAATTGAAAACATTGTATACGAAGCAGTGCCTTATTTTCAAGCAAGTAGCGGCAGCGGTAGTTGCTCCCCATGCAATGGATCCACTCAACTATGGTCTAGTTACACGACACAATCCTGCCAAGTGTCTTCAACCAATCCCATCACCATTAATGGCGTAAAAGCAAGTGCGGGAAATACGGGTTCACCGCTATGGCTTCCCGCTGGAACTACGCTTGCTGGAGAAACTAAAACCTGTACACCCAATGCCGGAGCCTATGGCAACAACTGCATTTGTCCACCACCCAATGTAACGGCAAAAACGTACATTAGCGTTATCGAATTCAATATTATTCCATGAGAACCCTATTATTTATCTGCTGTTTTTTACTTTACATGAACAACTTTTCACAAGGAAATCTTCAGCTCAATCAAGTGCTCAATTTATCGTTTACAAGCAATGGGAATAATTTCAGCGTTCCAGCGGGTAAAGTATGGAAAATTGAAGGGGTCGGCTTGAGTTCATATAGTTCGTTTTTTAGCGTGTCTGTTGCCGGACAACAAGTATTTCTTAAAAACACACACACCAGTTACGGACCTGTATTTGATAGCTTTCCTTATTGGTTAAACGGTGGACAAAATGTGTTTTTCAGTGGCTTAACAAGCGGTGTAGCGAGTGTTTTAGAATTTAATATTATACCTTGATGAAATACGTTTTTATTTTTCTTTTACCCTTAGTGTGGTTCGTCGAAATACATGCTCAAGGAAACCTACAGTTTAATCAAGTAAAAATAATTTCGAACACAGATCCTCCCCAAACCGTGCCCGCAGGTAAGGTATGGAAAATTGAAAGTGTATTTACTGCTGGCGATCAAGATGTTTATGGTGTTCAAACATCTGGAACAAACCTGTCACTATTTCCAGCATGTGGGGTCGCCACGTTTTACTACCTCTATTCTGGGCGTTACCTGGCGATTAACAGTATCCCCATCAGTTTTGGAATTCACAGTGCCGGAGAACAAATGACAAATTTACCGATATGGGTACCTGCTGGGTCCACCATTTGCACCTGTACTAATTCTGGTATTTGTGCGCGAGGCTACTCGGTCATTGAATTCAATATTATTCCATGAGAATGCTATTTTCTTTCTTTGTATTGATTTGGGTAGGAACATCCTTCGCTCAAGACACTACCTTTGTTAAATCCGCCTACGGAGGAAGCAGTTTAACTGTTCCTGAAGGGGTGCGTTGGTCCATTGAAAAAGCCTTCATAAACAGTGG
>DBCM01000142.1:2286-10412 GCA_002293045.1 Flavobacteriales bacterium UBA958
AAAAAGGATGGGGTATTTTACATTTTGTACATTCGACAGCAAAAACAATAAGGAGAAATTCCTATACTTGTAAAAACTATTTTTTATGAAATTATTCTATTCCCTACTTTTTATTGGAGTATTTACAAGCAACTCCATGGCTCAACTTGGATTCGATATTGCCGCCAAAGGACAATTTAATTCCACGTGGTTGTTTAATCAAAATATTTCAGAACAAGGAAAGGAACAGGATTATGCACCGAGTTGGGGTAGTAATTACGGCCTAGGATTTGGGTTGCGTATGGGATTCTTTAGCTTGGGTATGGAAACCAATTTCGGAGCCCACAATGCGGAATATGCGGGTGAAGTCCTTTCTCAAAGCTACACTTCTATGGTAAATTTGAAAACGTTTCAACTGCCTATATACCTGCGTTTTCAGAATAAAGGAGGGGCATATTTCGAATTAGGCGCTCAATACAATAAAATCCGCAGTGCCTTATATACCCGAGAAGAATTATTTCCTACAGCGTCAGATAAATCCGGAGAATACGCAAAAAGTTATTCGAATGCCTTTATCGGATTTGGAATCAACCGTAAAATCCTCAAAAGCGTTCCCCTTGGAATTATTTTTGGCTTGCGTTTACAATATGGAATTAAAGATGCAAAAGGGGTGGATGCCTATGGAAATTCCCTATCGAATAGTTTGCTATACCCTGATTACCACAAAACGCGTGCTGCGGCCGCAGGGTTAAACTTTGGTTTGGTATATACCATCGATACCAAAGAAAAAGAATCAGGGTACTAAGCCTTGTTTTTTGAGTCTATTTGAATGGTCACAGGACCATCATTGATTAAACTCACCTTCATATCAGCACCAAATATTCCGGTTTTTAAGCGGTTGCCTATGGATGCGTGTATGACTTCGATGAATTTTTCATACAAGGGTATCGCCATTCCTGGAGGTGCGGCATCGATATAACTCGGACGATTTCCCTTTTTTGTGGATGCGAATAATGTGAATTGACTAATGAGGAGGATTTCGCCCATTACCTCTTCTAAGGAATAATTCATTTTTCCTTCATGATCGGAAAAGACGCGCAAGCCTAAGATTTTTTGAGCCAAGTAATGAATGTCTTGTTCATCATCCATTTGACCGATACCCAAAAGGACGACAAACCCTTGATTTATTTGATTATGAACCGCTCCATCGATTATAACAGAGGCTTCTAAAACACGTTGAATGACTACTCTCATTGGAATTTACTTCTTCTGTAGGGGTCGTTATCTTCTTCTTCTAAAATCGCTTTATAGTGCGTATAACGTAGACCTGAAATGCGTCCCTCTACTACCGCCTTCACCACTCCGCACCCCGGCTCATTCAAGTGCATGCAATTATTAAAGCGACAATTTTCCATGGCTGTCCGTATTTCTGGAAAATAATGTCCTAAATGTTCCTTTTCTAAATCGACCAATCCAAAGGATCTGATTCCCGGAGTGTCTATCACATAGGCACCAAAACTCAACTTGTGCATTTCTGCAAAGGTGGTGGTGTGTTTTCCTTGTTGATGAGCGGCGGATATTTCCCCTGTTTTTAACTGAACTGCAGCGTCCAAGGCATTCACAATCGATGATTTTCCCACCCCGCTATTTCCTCCTAGCATCACCTGCTTGCCTTGCATTAACTTTTTAAGGAATTCTACCGATTTCTTGTCTGTACTCTGTATTTGATAACAAGGATAACCGATGTGCTCATACATTTCGGACAAAGATATATATAACTCCACCTCTACCTTGGTATATAAATCCACCTTGTTAAAGAGTAAGGTAACGGGAATTCTGAAGGATTCTGCCGCCACCAAAAAACGGTCAATAAACAATGGGTGCGTTTTGGGGTCCTTCAGGGTAACAATGATGTACAGCTGATCAATATTCGCTGCTAAAATCTGCATTTCCTTACTTAAATTGGTGGATTTTCTGGAAACATAGTTTACCCTTGGCAAGATGTCTTCAATGACATGGTTTCCTTCCTCATCCCTTTGATTCTTTAAGGTAACTCGATCCCCTGCGGCAATGGGATTGGTTAACCTCAGTCCCGATTGTTTTAATTTGCCCCGCAGGCGGGCATTGAGTACCTCTCCGGTTGCTGTTTCCACCACATACCAACTTCCTGTTGATTTTAAAACCCTGGCTTCCAACTTTATTTTAGTGTAATTCCATTTTCCGGAAATTGATAAGGCAGCGAACATCCCGTTCCCTTCTTAATTCGAATCCGCTTGCGCAAGCGCATTAAAAACTCCGCCTCACACACCGTTTCATTGGTGGATTTAGTAGAGATAACTACCGCACGAAATCGATTCTTTTTCTCTTCAATGAGTATAATTTGTCGCTCAAAAAATTGCGTTCCTGATTGCATTGGATCCGTGACAACCGTCTGTACCTTTCTTAATTCAGCCCTTAATTTATTATGTACTATTTCGATAGAATCTACTTCCGCGTAAAACTTACCTAACCAAAAAATGCCCTTGGTTTTAGACATCTCGGCATCAAAATGATCCATTTGCTGGTTCAGTGAATCTAGACCTATTTCATTAACTAAATCATCTCCTGCATACTCCACCTTAAACCCCCAAGACCGACCTGCTTCTTTAATCGCATTATTCCGACTCACAGAAAAGGGGCGTCCCGTAAGGTACATGGTTTGTGAAAAAGCACCTAATGTTAACCCTAAGGCAAAGAAAACCGCTGTAACACGAATCATAGTTTAATGAGTTTTTGAATCGCTACCCGCTCTGCTCCACGCAGGCGCACGTGATACACCCCCGCTGCAATGTGGGTTAAGGAAAATTCCACTGCTTGAGCGTTGTCTGTAACCAATACCCTTCGTACAATTTTTCCTGCCTCATCGAGAAGTTCAATCACTTCAACAGCATCAGAATTCCATTGAATCAATAGGCTTTCATTGGCCGGATTTGGCAACAATCCGATGTTAAAGTCCCCTTCGTTTAGTCCAGATTGATCAACACTTATACACGTTGAGGTATCCGAACACCCATTTGCAGTAACAATGACTGCGTACGTGCCAACCGCTTCTGTAGTGGTAAAGCTTTGATTGGTAGCACCAACCACGGGTTGATTGGTGATGCAATCAATCCATTGATAGGATACCCCTGTCGCAGTGGCCGAAAGCGTAATTCCGTTTTGTGTAATGGCGTTAGAAGGCAAGGGATTTATCGTTATCGTTTGGTTTAAGGGGGTGCTGCACTGCCCTGCATCTGGAGTAAAGCTTACCGTGGTGCTACCCACTTGTTGGGTATTCGCTTGAGGGTTCCATGTCCCTGTAACACCATTTTGTGCAATGTTCGGTAAAACAAAAAGTTCGTTTTGACACAACTCCGTTGGATGCGTGAACACAGCCTCTACCTGAGGCGTTACGATCAACTGAGCGCTGCTTGGAGAAGCACACTCTACCGAAGAAGGCGTGAAATTGTAGGTAAATGTTCCGGGTAAAGAAAGATCGAGGGCTGGTGACCAAGTTCCTGTGATTCCATTGTCTGAGATACTCGGCAGGGCAAAGAACGCATCATTTTGACATGCGGTTGGAAGGGCATTAAACACCGGAGTTTGGGTAGTACCACAGGTTATTGTGAAATTGTTATTTGAAATATCAAAGAAGGTTTGTGCTCCAGACATTACCATCACTCGTGCCGTATTTGTGGTTAGATTGGGACAAGTAATCGTCTCTGTTCCGTCGTTTGCCGTACTTGAAGAAAGCACATACGGATAGGTTTGACCGCCGTCGACCGAAAGGAGTATTCGAACGTCGGTGCAATTGATTGGGGCCACATTGGTATTCGCAACAGACCATGTTACGGTTTGGGAGCTACCTCCAGCCCAAGTAATTCCGGTTGCGGAAGGATAGGTTACCACAAAGGGGCCTGCAGCAGCGTTTGTAGTTACCGTAACATCGGTAAAATCGTTACAAGAACCCACGCCGTGGTTATCTCGCACTGAAAGCCTAAAATCCATTACCCGAGCAACCGATGGTAATACTTCCCATGTAAAGGGACCATTCGAGGCAAGCGAAGAGAGTTTCGGAAAATAACGATTGGAGTCTAATGAGGGGTCAAAACTTCTGAAATTAGGCCCTCCAGATGCAGTTGCGACCGGTGGCTGCGTACTCGCCTCATTATCCATTTGTTCCCAAAGGTAGGTGAGCACGTCTCCGTCCACATCTGTTGCATGTGCCGTTAAAATAAACGGGGTAGAGATAGGAACCACGATATTACCACTGGTGGAGTTAATCACCGGAGGTGTATTGTTTAAGGCGGTAATTACCTCACATTGATGGCCATTGCTTAAGATTTCATTGCTGATTTCCTGTAAGTTATATCCATGAAAATAATCATCACTGTTGTTTTGTACATTGGGTGCACAAATCCCTGCATACCCCATAATCGTACTGGCGCTTCCCGGTTCTCTTCGGGCTGCGGCAACGCTGTTGCAATTGTTGTTTTGAGTATGGTTACCTCCAAACTGATGCCCCATTTCGTGCGCAACATAGTCAATATCAAACGGGTCTCCAATCGGCGCACCGCTACCCGTAACACCACGCGCTTTTTGCCCTCCAGTACACACCACACCGAGTCCGGCTAAGCCGCCACTGTTGGTGCCAAATACATGACCAATATCATAATTTGCACTGCCAATTACCGCATCCACATTGGTTTGATTTTGGTTTATCATGGTTCCCGTGGCACCGTTGGTATATGGATCCGTTGCTGCCGTGGTATAAATCAAAGAGTTATTATTAGGGACGATGACCATGGTGATGGCTATGTCTTTTTCGTACACCCCATTTACACGGTTCATAGTAACCACTTGAGCGGCAGCTGCCTGAGCAACACTTCCGCCATGGAAAATTGTATATTCTGCCGTTGCAGACAAGGCTAGGCGATAGGTGCGAAGGTCGCACGTTCCAAACATTGATTTATTGGACTGAGCAGGTTTCGCTTCATCGAAATTTTCTACATCACACTGTAACGTTTTATCCGTTATAAAATCCCGTTTTCTATAAACGATATAGTATTCATTATTCCCTTCGAACATGGGGTCAATAAACAGGGTCGATTGCCCTGGAATGAAAATCATGGCATGCAATCCAGCGGGGGTAATGTCCCATTTGCCATAGGCCCCTGAACCATCGGTAGCATATGCGTCAAGCGTGATTAATTCGGGAAATTTTGCATTGTAAGCAGGATGCATCGTTTGATTTCGTTTTGCAGTAAAGGGATGTAGGGTACCATTAGCATAGGGAAAAGAAACCGATGCAATAAATCCATTCAACATTCCTTCACGATAGGTAATGCCTTGTAAGGAAGTACGCAACGGATCTGTATTCAAGCGAAAGACCTGATATTCAACAGCCTTAATGCGCGGCTCCCCATAAGCAGACAAATCTTCTGATGTAACATTAACCCAAGGAATATCTATAGATTTTACCTGTTGAGCATAAAATGGAGCGAATACTAAAAAAAATAGCGAAGTGAAAATAATCTTGGTGTAATAGGTACTCATGGGTGTAGATTTTCCGTAAAAATACAAAATGATGGTTAACTAAATTGAACTTCTTACCTTTGAAAAAATCGAGTATATGAGAATTTTTATTATTCTACTTTTTACCACGCTAATGACTATACCATTCGGTTTTAGTCAAACTCTTCGCGATTTCAAAAAGAAAACAGAAACGAACGCCAAGGAACGTACTGCCATGCTAGATCTTCTGCGGACCGATATTAAAAATGATTTGGAGCAAGACGTAATTTTTGTCGTAAATCACTTCAAAGTATATGGTAATTATGCATGGATGGAAGGAACTGTGCAACGAAAAGATGGTAAGGAACTTAAATTTCCGGATGAGGCATATGATTGCTGTCATGTAGAGGCCCTTTTCAAAAAGGTTAATGGTTCCTGGGTACTGAAAGCCAATGGCGCATTTACTACCGATGTTTGGTATGTATGCATTGTTTCTACATACCCAGAGGCGAGCCGTCAAATTTTTTCTTCGAATGTGCTTACCTTTCAATCTGATTGCGACTAAATGCTTCAATTCCTTGTGTATTTTTCGCTATTGATACGGACAAGCGACTTGCCTTGGGCTACTGCATACCCGAATCACATCAAAGAAATCAAGGATAACAAAGCCGTGTTTCACAGCGGGAAGACCCTTACATTCGACGATAAAAAACAAAAAAGCACCCAAGAATTACTGGATAATCCAGACATTGAAGACCAACTGCATTACCCCTATAACCAAGGCGATTCGAAAGCAAACACAGATGCCGGAAGAATACGAAACGATGCTTTTTTTAAAGAAATTTATGGGAAATCCGCCGCGGAAGTACAAGCGAACTTAACCACTGTGACGTGGTGTCCCACCTTAGTGAACCAAAAAATTCAATTCTCCAAGGTCAATGGGGCTAACCTCGCCTTAACTAAGGTTTCCAATGAACTCGATCAACATCCAGAATGGAAAAAATACCTAAGCAACATCGGAGGTACGTTTAATTGGCGGGTTATCAGCGGGACCACACGCTTAAGTGCGCATTCGTTTGGAATTACCATAGACATCAACACGGCATATTCTAATTACTGGCAGTGGGATTGTGGATGTAAGAATGAAGATGCAACACTCGGATACAAAAACAAAATACCCATGGGAATTGTAGAGATTTTTGAAAAACATGGGTTTATCTGGGGGGGGCGATGGAAACATTACGACACCATGCATTTTGAATATCGACCTGAATTCTTCGTGCCATGAAAACATATGGCTTAATTGGCAAATCGCTAGGACATAGTTTTTCTCCTGATTTTTTCAAGTCCTTTTTTGAGGACCAAGGAATCGATGCCTATTATACGCTAATTGAGCTTGATGCCATTAACCGCATTAAACCCATACTTGAGGGTGCCTACCATGGATTAAACGTTACCATTCCTTATAAAGAAGAAATCATTCCCTTTCTGGATGAATTGAGTCCGGAAGCAACGGCAATTGGTGCAGTAAACACCATCGTGTTCAGCGAAGGAAAGGCGATTGGATTTAATACTGATGCCTTCGGATTCCAACAATCCATCAAACCTTTTTTAACCTTTGAACATGAACGCGCGCTCATTCTCGGCACCGGCGGAAGTTCCAAAGCGGTGGGGTATGTGTTAAGAAACTTAGGCATTCAAGTGAATTTTCTTAGCCGTAACGAACCTGGAGGTCAACAATTTTCATACGAGCACGTGAATGAAGCCATGCTGAGCGCCTGTAAACTGATTGTTAACTGTACTCCCGTGGGGATGTTTCCCGCCATAGATGCTTGTCCTTTACCCAGTTTCCAAGGCATTGGACCTAGTCATTTAGTTGTAGATTTAATATACAACCCAGAAGAAACGCTTCTGTTGAAGGAGGCAAAATCACGTGGCGCAGCAACGCTCAATGGACTTCCGATGCTTAAAGCACAAGCCTTGAAAAGCTGGGAATTATGGAATCAATTCGACTGATCTAGTTTCCTCACCATCGTTAGAATCGTAGCTAGAGCAACCGTTTCTCCCGTCTCATCATACACATCCACTAGGAACTTTACAATTCCTTTGGCAATATCCTCTTCGGATCGTTTTTCCTGATCTATTTTCTCTTTTACCGTAAACCGTACACCCAAGGTTGCCCCAGGATACACCGGTTTCGTAAATCGTGCCTCATCCAACCCATAATTCAACAAGACCGGCCCCTTTTTCGGATCGACAAATAATCCTGCAGCTTTGGAAAGCACAAAATATCCATGCGCTACACGACGTTCAAAGATGGTTCCCTCCAGGGAAGTAGCATCCATATGCGCATAAAAATTATCCCCAGAAACATTAGCGAAATTCACAATGTCTGCATCGGTCACGGTGTGTTTATGCGTAAATACCGTTTCGCCAATTACCAATTCTTCAAAATGCTTTCTAAACACATGTGGATTCGCTTCCTGCATGTCGGCTCCCACCTGAAATTGCTGGGTGATTTTTGTAATGGTTGATGGATGTCCCTGTATTGCGGTGCGTTGAAGATAGTGTAATACCCCGCGTTTACCGCCCATTTCTTCACCCCCACCGGCACG
>DBCM01000035.1 GCA_002293045.1 Flavobacteriales bacterium UBA958
GATAATCCACACGTGAAATTTGTTGCAAATAAACCACCAGTACCTAAGCCCTGAGGGAGGGTGAGCGGGTATTCGGCGGCAAATTGAGCTACGGCGGTTAGACCAATGTTAGACTCCAAGGCAGAAGTCATCCACCAACCGATTCCCCGCGCAGCAGCTAATTCTATCCATGTTTCTACGCCCGAGATTCCTCCGTGAAGGCTGGGCTTTAAAATGATGAATTGAGGCTTAATACGATCGAGTAAGGCTGCTTTTTCATCTCTTGTAAAGCATGGGATTAAAGATTCATCTAGAGCTATCGGTACAACGGCTTCCTTGCACAATGCTGATAACAAATCCATCTCATGTACTGCTACTGGTTGTTCAATCGAATGTACACTTAGGTCGCTGAGTTGATTCAGTACTTGACGGACCGTAGATTCCCCAAACCCACCGTTTGCATCAACGCGAATCGTAAGCACTTCAGGCCCAAAACGCTTGCGAACTTGCCGAATAATATCGTATTCCTGCTTCCAATCAATGGCACCAATTTTAAATTTCAAGACCGAATACCCGTCCTTAATTTTTTTTTCTACTTGATCCTGCATCCATTCTGGAGACCCCATCCAAATTAACCCATTAATCTGAATGGCAGACATTCCTCTTGCGAAAGCATTGTCAAAAAACACCCCCTGATTTGGAGTCAACCAACTGCGCAGGGAACACTCCACTCCAAATCGGATCGAAGGGAAATACACCAAATCCGGAATCAACAAATCAAGGGAATTGAGCAATTCCAGCTCCGATAAAGCGGATTGATTCAAGGCATGGAGTACCTCGCTTAATTTTTCCTCGTAGGACAAGTCGTCGCTATACTCCGGAGAAAGGCCTTCAATAATGCTGCACTCGCCAATTCCCTCTTTACCCAAGCGATTTAAGGTAATTAGCCATAGTTTCTTCTTAGAAAGCACGCCCCTACTCGTACCGGCAGGGAAATTAAATACCAATTCGTGCTTTTCAAACGTAAACCTTACATCCATTGTTTGTACCATGATTGAAAACTAAAATAATACCATATAAACAAGGCGTTTTGATCCTTGCCTTTTAAAAACATCAACACCGCTTGCCGAAGCTCATACGGATTAAAAACACCCTGTTCTTTTAAAAAAGACTCTTCGGATAGCGCCAAAAGCTCCTCGCAAAGGTACTTTCTCATCCAAGCGCTTATGGGAATAGCGAATCCCATTTTAGGTCCTTCCATGAGGGATGTTGGAAGCATGTCATGAGCGATCTCTTTCAACAGTATTTTAGTTCGGGTACCATCACATTTATAATGATCAGGTACTTGCGCTAAAAACTCGAACAAGTCGTGGTCTAAGAAGGGCTCCCTGCCCTCCAGTCCAACGGCCATGGTAGCGCGATCCACCTTATGCAAAATATCATTGGGCAAATAATTGACACTGTCATTTAACAACATGCTTGCCAGCGGAGAACGTCCTTGAATAAAGGGCAAGGGGTCGGGCATCCCTCGGTGCTTGAAAAATGTAGCCAAAACATCCTGAGACATGGAAGTAGTCATGGCATTCATATAAGATTCGATAGAAAAATCACTCATCAGTCGCGCAAATTTCTGAACGCGTTGCGCTTTTAATCCCTGTAGTCCGAGGGCACTTATGGCATTTGCTACCGAAGAACCAAGGATGGGGGGCAGATAATTTACTGCTTTGGGAATGCGGTGAAAATAAAGGTGCCGGTTATATCCCGCAAACATCTCATCTCCTCCGTCGGCACTCAACGCTACCTTAACCTTAGTTGCTGCATGTGCTGCAACAAGATACGTTGGGATGGCACTGCTGTCCGCAAAAGGTTCGTCGTAGAGGGTTGAGAGCTTAGGAATCACTTGCAAGGCTTCAGATAAATCGCAGGTAATTTCCATATGGTCGGTACCCAAAAACTCAGCAATTTTTTTTGCTTTAGGACCCTCATTTAAGCCGGCCTCAGGTACCGCCACCGTGAAGGTTTTAAGCGCTTTGTGGGATTGCGTTAAGAGGGCGGCAGTGGTCGCTGAGTCATAGCCCCCAGAAAGAAATAAACCCACAGGAACATCCGACACCATGCGTAAATCAATGGCTTTAGTCAATAATTCACGGGTCTTTGTTTTCGCGTCATCAAAAGAAATGGAGAGGGTTTCCTTTTGAAAATAGGCCGTGGGACTCCAAAAAACTTTTTTTTCAAGTCGAAGGGTTTTGCAATCAATGGACAGCATAGTTCCGGGTTCCACTTTGTAGGTATCCTTAAAAATAGCATGAGGCGAAGGAATGTTGCCGTATTGAAAAAAATACCAAACACTCTTTAAATCGAGTGACTTTTTAAATTGAGGATGGGTGTGAAACGGTTTTAATTCGCTTCCAAAGAGCAACAATTGATCATCGAGATAATAGTACAAGGGTTTAACGCCAAAACGATCACGAATGAGATACAAGGTTTGTTCTTCTCGATTAAAAAGAATAAGCGAAAACATCCCTTTGAATAAATCTAAGGCCTTACTCTTCCACTTGTGAAATGCTAAGAGCACCACTTCACTGTCGGATTGGGTTCGAAATGAATACCCAGCCTTAACCAAGATCTCTCTGATTTCTTGATAATTATAGAGCTCACCGTTAAACACCATGGAAAGCTCCTCATAATGCATGGGCTGATTCGCCCCGTCCGTAGTATCGATGATGGAAAGCCTTCGATGGGCTAAGCCTAAAGAAAAGGGTTGTGAATCATAAAAATACTCTCCTCCGGCGTCGGGTCCACGATGCATCAAAGAGTCTCGCATACCAAGAAGCACTTCGGAAGAGGTGCGTTTGCTTAAATCAATAAATCCAGTGATACCGCACATCAGGTTGGGCTTGTTATTTGTGGTTTTCTAAGCGTTAGAAGCAGAAAGAAAAAAGGCAATGCCAAGGCTCTAATCCGCACCAAAACACCAAAAAGAATGGAGGTGTATCCCGCCATAAATGCGGTTAACAAGACAAAGGTAAGCATGTAAATGGCGAATTCACTTTTAAACATAAGCCGAAGGTTTTTTAACAGGTGTCGATTTATAAAAAATAACCCTGTAAACAAGAGAAGGCCGACACTTTCCAGGCCGTTCACGATGAAATTCAGCCCTAAGTTTTCCGTTATGTATGGGCGATAAAGGGCAATGAAAACGGCTTCAGGAAGGGAGGTCACTAAGCCCAATATTGATCCGTCGGATTGCTTGATTTCATATTTAGCGCCCGTGTAAATTGGGTTAACACTAAAATCGGATTGGGTAATTTGTGCTTCTTGAATCAGCGTTTGGGTTCGATCTAAATTTGCGACCACAAAAAACACCAGCACCAGCGATATGTAGACAAAGCCTCGAAAGAGAAATAAAATAATTGGACGCTTCGACCACCGATTGGCAAAACGGGCGGCAATCGCTAAGAAAAACGGAGCAATGATCGCCAAAGCAACAAACTGTCTTAGGCTGTACAGCAAAGCACTTAAAGCGACCATGAAAAGCAAACGTAAAACTGTTCGCTTGGGATCCCATTTTAACCACCGAAACAACTGATACATTAAGAGCAAAGAAAGCGTATACACCTGACTGTCTTTGCTAATCCCAGAACACCAAAAGGTAACGGAGGGAAAGAATAAAAACGCAAAGAGTACCGCCTTTGGATTTAAGGCCTCATGAATAACAATGCGATAAACCATTAACCAGGAACTAAAAAAAACAACCGAGGCCACTACCAGTGTGGTAGCCCAGAAGCTATTGAAGGTAAGAATGGAGAAGACCGACAAGATTTTTGCTGCATTCCATGCCTCTGCTTCACGCCAAATCCAACCTGGAGGATATCCCGTATCTTGATTAAAATGGTACGTAATACCAAGAATTCTATCCGTATTTACCAATTCCTGAAGATAACCCGTAGGATTAGTTAAAAACAACTTATTTAATACAGTAGCACTGTCCCAATAGGCATTAATGTCACCTCCCCCTAGAATAAACAAATAAACGAAGGCGAAAAGAAGGGCAAAGAAAATTTTAAACCCCCACCCCGCGTAAAAAAATCGTTGAATACTCTCGTGGGTATATCGATTGCGAATTAATCTCCCAAGCCAGAACAAAATCAGTATCCACAGCACTACGGTTAAGCCCTCTGCGATGGAAAATAGTTGCTCTTGATTCATATGGATAAAGTTAACAATCCATCAAGAATGATGGTAACTTTCGCCTTTGTTTATGGTGCAGGCTCGGTATAATTGTTCTAAAAAAATCATGCGGACCATTTGATGAGAAAAGGTCATGGCAGACAATGCTATTTTCCCATTTGCCCGAGCATATACTGCATCTGAAAAACCAAAGGCACCCCCCACACAAAAGGTTATTTTTTTTGGACTGTGTAGTTCGTGATTAGCGAGTAGTTGCGCGAAGCCTTCTGAGGTATAGCATGTGCCTTTTTCATCCAGTAAAATGAGATGCTGATCGTCGGTTATTTTAGACAACAATGCTTGGCCTTCTTTCTCTTTGAGTTGTGCGGGGGATAAAGAAGATGCTTGTTTCACATCAGCGAGCTCTGTGCGCTCATAACTCACATAATGGACCAGGCGTTTTTCATACGTTTGCTCTAACTCTTTGAGGGCATTGGACACCGTTTTACCAATGAACATGAATCGCACCTTCATGTTAGCGTCCTGTTCTAACTTCCTTTACCGTGTTGAAGAAGATAATTCCGTAACCAAAGGTCAACATCAAATGAAAAGGAACCATTCCAAAATCACCAAATGCTAAACGGTTCAACGCGGTAAATCCGAAAATTAACATAAAGGAACCTTCTGCGATGTTTAGGATCGAGAGGCTTTTCTTGTCGTATTTATTGCCCGTAAACTCATCTTTTTGAGCTACATTGAATTTCGGAGTGCGCACAAATGAACTTTTAATCCGCAAATATCCTTCAATCACTGCAACTGCATTGCTCATAGACAAGGCCATTGAAACGGTTAAGAACTGAACAAAGCGCTTGATAAAACTAACCAAGTCCTTTCCAAAATTTCCAGTTTTATCTCGGTAAGAATTCCAATAGTAAAACGCTAAGAAAACGGTACTTGATATGAAAAATGCACCAAATTGAACGAAATAATTCAAATCTGAGAATGAATCTTTGATGTGAAGAATGAATAAGCTTAAAATGGATAAGATCAAAATAAAAACAAACACGGAAGAGTTGAATAGATGGGCCATACCGTGAACTCGGTCAGAAAATCTTACACCTGGGTGCGTTAATAATTTGCCCCGCATTTTAATAAAGCACTCTGCCCCACCTTTCATCCAACGGTGTTGCTGACTTTTTAATGCCGACATGGTAATTGGCAATTCTGCGGGTGATTCAACATCTTCTAAATAGGTAAATTTCCACCCCCTCATTTGTGCGCGGTAGCTTAAATCTAAATCTTCTGTAATGGTATCATGTTCCCACCCCCCTGCGTCTTCAATGCATTTTTTTCTCCAAATACCGGCAGTACCATTAAAGTTAATGAAGTGACCAGTAGAATTTCGACCTTGTTGTTCAATTGCAAAATGTCCGTTTAACCCAAAGGCTTGAAGTTCCGTTAGTAAGGAATATGATTTATTTAAATGGCCCCATCGGGTTTGAACTACCCCAATTTGATCATTATTAAAATAAGGGACGGTGCGCAATAAGAAATTCTCATCGGGAACAAAATCAGCGTCAAAAATCGCTATGAAATCCCCTGTGACCTGGTCCATTGCATCGTCTAGTGCTCCTGCTTTGTACCCTGTTCTATCCACCCGGTGAATGTGTTGAATATTTACCCCTGTAGCGGCAATTTCAGCCACTTTTTTCGCGATAATATCTTTGGTTTCATCGGTAGAATCGTCCAATACCTGAATTTGTAACTTATCTTTCGGATAGGCCAAGCGCGCCGTGGTTTCAATGATTCGCTCCGCAACATACATTTCATTAAACATTGGGAGCTGTATTGTTACCTTCGGTGCTTGCTCTAAATCGAAAGCGGGCATTGGTAATTTAGGCGATCGCTTAGATTTCCGATATGCTACTGCCAACGAAAGTTGGATGACGCTGTAATAAAAAATCATGATTAAACAGAGGCCGTAAATAATCAAAATTACTCGGGCCATCATGTGCGACCAATAATGTTCCTGAACGACTTTTTTACCGTTGACCACAGTAGTTCGATCACCCCAATTAAACAACCAGGTCACTTTCAATCGGGCAGCAAAGGGTTGAGTTTTACTAAACGTGTAGTGCTCTAAATGTTCTTTTGCATTGGTTTTGAACACCTTCAAGGTATCATTACGATAGTCTTTATCCGCAAGAATTAATATGCTTTCTCCAATGGGAACGTTGTTAAAACGGAAAGTTCCATTCACTGTTTCTGTATTGAATCGCTCGCCGGTTTCTTTTGAAACCAACAACAAGGAAACCTCATCGACATCCCTTCGGGTTTTAAAATCAACCAAATACCCTTTGATTAATTTAGATCTTAACCTCATGGTGGAAGCTGTTGTTTCTTGTGTGAACACAAAGAACAGCAGACTAAACAGGAATAATTTCTTCATACGTAAATGCTAGCGCAAGTTGATTTTAAGGAACAAAGATAAATTAATCTTTGATTAAAGTCATTTCATTCACTAAATGTGTTGCTCCGGCATAAATGTCCATCACCCAAAGCACGTAGCGAATGTCTACGACAATATTCCGACAACGGTTCGGATCAAACAAATAATCACTCATGGTACTTTCCCAAGAGCGGTCGAAATTTAAGCCCATCAAATTTCCTTTTTCATCTAAGACTGGTGAGCCAGAATTCCCCCCCGTGGTGTGATTGGAACCTGTAAAACACACCCATAATTCACCCTCCTGAGCGTAGGGGCCATAGGTTTTATTGGATGCCAATTCGAACATTCTTGGCAACAATTCAAAATCCGGATTTCCCGTACTGTTTTTTGCAATTATTCCGTCTAAGGTAGTATGTTCCGTATACGCCATACCATCCACAGGAGAAGACCCTTCCAATTGTCCGTAGGTTATGCGCAGGGTTGAATTGGCGTCTGGCCAATGTTTTTCATTGGGAAACATCACATATTTACCTTCAATATACTGTTGCATCCATGAATTTACCTGTGCCTGATATTGCCTAAATGCTGGAACAACATTTTGAACAAAAATCGGATAAAACGTATTGTAAAAAAGGTATCCTGGATCTTTTGCTAGTTTCTTAATGGATTTATTGGAATACGAATTCACCCATTGAATAAAGCGGGTTGAGTCGGTAAAAATCGACTTGTCGTAAATATCCTTGGAGAGTTCTGAGACGCTTATCGTGCTCCAATTCGAGTTTTGGGGAGCCTCTGCCCTTTGGTAGCGTGCGGTTAAAGCATTGAAAATCCCATAATCTACCGCACTGTTGTAATTTTTAAAAAAACCACGAGCGGTGGATATTACTTTATTCTTTTCCAAAGCCATACGTTCTGGAGAAGCTCCCTGATTCCCTGCACTAAGTAAATCAGTCACAGCCTTAATCATTTTAAAGAACTCTGGCCCGTAGAAAAAGTACTCCACCCCCATGGCATAGCGAAACTCGTAGTCTGAATGCTTCTTTACATATTGATTCAATGAATCCAAGACCCTTGCATAGGTATTCCATGCCGGGTTAGATTCCGCCGTTTTTCGATACAGCGCTTCCTCGCGTTGTTTAACTGCTACACCGTCCAGATTCTTAAGCCCCTCTACTTGACCAATCCATTTTTTCCAAGCGTTGGCAATGGATGCTTGTTTTGCAGCATATTGTATCCGAATTTGGTCAGATGACTTCATCCCCGCATCAATCACTGAAAGACTTTCGTCGCGCATTGAAATGCGGGCAGGACGTTCTTTTTCTACAATAAACTTAAGGTATTCAGAAACCACATGTTGTTCCGTAACTCCCGGAAAACCATATACCATGGTAAAATCCCCTTCTTTGCGGTCCTTAAATGAAATGTTTAGATATTGAATGGGGGTATACGGAATATTCTCCGCGGAATACGGCGCAGGTTTGTTGTCCTTGCCTACATAAATTCTAAATACGGAAAAATCCCCGGTATGTCTTGGCCAGACCCAATTATCGGTATCTCCGCCAAATTTACCAATAGAATTAGGAGGCGTCCCTACAAACCGAATGTCCTTAAACACCTCCTTAACCATCAAGTAATAGGCGTTTCCATAATCAAAGGCTTTCACTTCGGCCTCATAATGTGTGCCTTCAATGGCTTTTTTAACAATGGAAGCGATGTTGGCCGCTATGACCGACTGGTCCTGTTTTCCTTGTGCATTCTGCAATACAAGGGAGGTCACGTCTTCGATGCGAACGATCCGTGTTGCAGTAAGTCCCGGATTGCTTAATTCATCTTTTTTTTCTTTTGCCCAAAATCCATTTTTCAGGTAGTCGTGTTCTAAACTTGAATGCGACTGAATTTGGGAATACCCGCAATGGTGGTTGGTTAATAAAAGTCCTTGACTGGAAACCAATTCGGCCGTACAGCCGCCACCAAACTGCAGAATCGCGTCTTTCAAACTGGCGCTGTTAACGCTATAAATTTGTTCGGCGGTCAATTTCATGCCGCGCGCTTGCATGTCCGATTCAAAAGCCTTAATGAGCAACGGAATAAGCATTCCCTCATCGGCATATATCGAACTGAATGCCATGTGAATAGAGAGCACGAGCGTAAAAAGACGGAATTTCATACCTTAAGTTTTTTTTCAAAAGTACACCAAAAGATTAAAATCTTGGTTTATTTGGATTGCTTACCTTTGCGCCTTAGAAGATGAAGGTATTATCCAATTTATCAGCACTTCCGGTCATGCGGAATCCATTGGTGACTTTGGGCACCTACGACGGGGTGCATGTGGGGCACCGCATGATTCTAACACAGCTGATTCAAAAAGCAGCGGAAGCTTCTAAAGACAGCATGTTAATTACTTTTGACCCTCACCCGAGGCAAGCACTCGGCTTGGGCGAAGTCTCTTTATTGAGCACCTTGGTTGAAAAGATTGAGTTATTGGAACAAACAGGACTAGACTATTTAATCGTTTTGCCTTTCACCAAAGAATTCTCCAACCAAAGCGCCACCGAATTTATTAACCGGGTACTAATCGAACAATTAAACATTTCAGAAATTATTTTGGGGTACGATCATAAATTTGGTCACAATCGCGAAGGAGATGTTCATTTATTAGCCAATATCCTCGGAAAAACAGGGCGTTTGGTTACTGAAATTCCCGCCCAAGATGTGGATGAAATTATCGTGAGCTCTACAAAAATAAGGACCGCCTTAGTTCATGGAGACCTTGAAACAGCCAATCGCCTGTTGGGGTATCAATACCAAATTCAGGGCAAGGTGGTAGCGGGAAATCAGCTTGGAAGAACGATTGGATTTCCTACAGCGAACATTGAGCCCACAACCTCCTCAAAACTCATACCGGGCGATGGGGTTTACGCCGTAGAATTTAGGGTAAACGAACGCACCTATCTTGGAATGATGAATATTGGGATTCGACCAACGGTAAGTAATTCAACGCATCGCGTGATCGAGGTACATGTATTGGATTTTAATGCAGACATTTACGGTGAATCTGTTCGCATTACCGTTTGTAAACGCATACGAGGGGAACAGGTTTTTTCTGGACTTGAAGCATTAACAGAGCAATTAAAAAAAGATGAAGTCGATTCTCGTAGGTTTTTTTCTAGCCATTAGTGCCGCTTGGTATAGCCAGTCGTTGGTGCGAACTTATTCCTTGGAAGAGCTCAACACTGCAAATCCAGACAGTGTGTTCTCCATTGATTTAAGCCGAGAAAAACTCACGGCTATTCCTGCAGAGGTTTATCGATTTACTAAAATAAAGTCCTTAAATCTCACGAAGAATAAAATTGAATTCTTGGGTGACTCTCTGCGTATATTTCAAGATTTGGAACACCTCAACCTAACCAAAAACAAACTCTTTGCAATCCCCTATGTAGTATTCCAAATGAGTGCGCTCCGGGAGTTGTTGTTGGCAGAAAACCACATCGAAATAATCCCAAATGAAATTGAACAATTGACACAATTGGAGGTCTTAGATTTGTATGACAACGCTGTAAACAATATATCTCCTCGCTTGAAAACACTGCCAAACTTAAAGCGCTTAGACATTCAAGGTGTCATGTACAATCATGAATTTCACAAGCAGTTGGTGAATGATTTTAAGCATTGTACCTTGTTTTTAGATCCCCCTTGTTCTTGCATGGATTGAATTATTAACAATTCCATAGCGAAATTTATACAGAAATAATCAGGGTCGAAATCAAGAATCGTATTAACTTTAACCTGTGAAAACGCGCTTAGTTTTTATCGGAATTTGTTTCTCTCTTCAAGTTTGGGGTCAGAATTTCATTACTAACGGTCATTTCGAGTTTGGAGGGCTTGGCACGGGATTTAGCGTAAACGGACAAGGCTACACGAACCTTATTCCTCCATTTTTAGGCACTACGCAACCCGGTGATTTTGCTATCACAAATAATCCCCAGCCTTTGAACAACGCGTTTTTCCTTCCGTTTTCGGACCACACTTCGGGACAAGGAAATATGTTGATTGTAGACGGGGGCAGTATTGGTGGAAATCAACCTTTCTGGCAAGCGGGGAACAATGGAGGTGGTTTCTGTGGCTTAACGCCCGGGAATACTTATGTATTTAGTTTATGGCTGCGTTCGGCCTCCAGTGCTGTAACAGGCCTAGCGACGCAAGCAGACATTAAAACACTGTTTAACAATGCCAGCAATGTTCAAGGGTTAACTCCTACCCTAGCTCCTCTTCCCGCAGTGGGTTGGCAGGCCTATGCCATACAATTTGAAGCGACCAATGCTTGCGTTAACATAAGCCTCTATGACGAAAACACCAATGTGGTGGGCAATGATTTTGCCATCGATGATCTGATGCTCATGCCGATCGGAGATCCCCTTTCGTTAACTGCCTCTGCGACAAAGCCGTTCTGCAGTGATTCGGTAAGCGGAGGGCTTATCGCATATGTAAAAGGAGGATATCCACCCTATCAATTCACCTTAACAGGAATAACAGGCACGTGGAATAATGCCTCTGGTATTTTTACAGGATTACCCTCTGGGAGTTACGAGGTATCCGTTACGGATGCCAATAATCAAATGATAACCCTGCTCAATCAACCGGTTTATCCGAATGATTTCTTGATGGTTAATCCTGATGATACCCTCGTTTGTGGAAATACTTCCTTGGAGTTAACCGTTAGCGGAGGAACCAATACCAATTACCTCTGGATGGCAACTCCGCCAGATCCAAATCTACTCAATCCTCTGAATGACACAATTAACGTAAGTCCGAATCAGTCGACCACCTACCTTGTTTCTACCAATAATTTAAATGAGAATTTGGTTACCAACGGAAATTTCGAGGCGATGAATACCGGATTTTATACCGATTTGAATTACCTCACACCGACGAATCCAAGTGGATTACAAAGCAGCTATGGTCTTACGCCAAATGCAAGTTTTTGGGAAAGCACCTTTTCACCATGTGTAGATCACACCTTTGGTAACGGTGTTGGTCATATGATGGTAATCGATGGCGCAGTATCCGGAAATCAAACGGTTTGGAAGCAAATCATCTCCGTAGAAAAAAACACCAATTACACCTTTACGTACTTTGCTGAATCTGTAGAAGGCACCAATCCGGCAGTGCTTAAGTCTAGCGTGAACGGCATGGCACTTAACATTGATACCCTTTCGATTTCCGCTTGTAATTGGCAACAAATCAGCGGAACGTGGAATTCAGGAAACGACAGCTTAGCCATTTTGGTGGTAGAGAACTTAAATCAAAGTGGCCTGGGAAACGACTTCGCTATTGATGATATATCGTTCAGTACCTTGCGCTCATGCAGTAGACAAGTAACGGTTCAAATCGTCGGTGGAAACCCTGATCTAGGACTTAACTACCCCAGTGATTTGTGCGTCAATTCAGGTGTGAATAATCCAACGCTTTCACCAGAAACCCCGAATAATGGTACATACAGCTCATTTCCGGGAGGACTCAACCTAGATCCGGTTAGCGGAGCCATCAACACCACCGGCAGCAGTCCGGGAACATATTCCGTGGTGTACAGTGTGTTAGTCTGTTCTGTGTTGGCAAAAGATACCGTACAACTTACTGTCCATGCCTTACCGAGTCTATTGAGCTTAACCGGTGGTGCGTACAATTGTGCTTTGCAAACATTCGATTCTGTACTCTTATATCTAAACGCGGTATATCCAGTAACGGTGAGTTGGACGTTAAATGGTGCCGAGTTCCTAACGAACGGAGTAACGGATCCATTGTTTTTAGATACGGAAGCGGGGCTCTATGAGTTGGAAACAATAACAGACGGGTATTGTACGGCGAATGTTAATGGAAGTATTTACTTAGATTCCTTATCCATCCCTGCACCCCCCGTGATCATTGGAGATACTGCAGTATGTGACAATGAACCCTCTGAGGTGATTTCCTTGAGCAATCCCAATCCGAATGGAATAATTTCATGGTTTAGCGATGCTGCACTCACGGAGTATCTCGAAAGTGGAAATTTTTTCTATCCAAGCAACGATAGCTCAGCAACCTATTATGTGGTGCAAACCGTGAATGGGTGTTCCAGCAATGCAACGGCGTTTTCTACCACCATTGTCCCGTGTAACTTGGTGGTTCCAAGCGCATTTACTCCCGACGGTGATGGAGATAACGACGTTTGGGAAATCGTTGGATTGGATGCGAAATTTCCGTTGAACCAGGTGAAAATATTTAACCGATGGGGGGAGTTGATTTATACGAGTATGGAAGGAAACTATGCCTCCGAACCATGGGACGGGCGCTTTAAAGGAGAACTGCTGCCAGTTGGAAGTTACTATTACATCATTGAAAAGGCTACCGACGGTAGTATTGAACCCATAAACGGAACGCTTTCCATATTACGCGCCCCATGAGACAGCTGTATTTAATATTATTCCTAGGTTTTGGCTCATTGATGGCACAACAAATGCCTCAATTTAGGCAAGTGAATACCAGCCCCTCACTGTACAATCCCGCAGGGATGGCCATGAATAAACAGGCGAGTATCTCTTTATTGGCCCGTTGGCAAATGCTTGGTTTTGGAAATGAACCGAGAACGATTGCGTTTTTCGGGCAAGCGATGATCAAAAAAAAGGTTAAAACCGTATTTAATCCCGGAAGTAGGATTCAATATCCAATCGAGCCCTTGGAAAAGAAAAAAAAGCGCGTTTTTCAACAGTTTGTTGGTGGACAGGCAATTTCAGACAACTACGGCGCCTTTAAATTCCTTGAGGCAAATGGAAATTATGCCTTATGTCTTCCTTTAAATAATCAATGGAAATTAAGTGCGGGAATTCGTATTGGAATCAGAAACAACGTGTTTTCTCCGAGTCAAGCCAGCGTGTTAAATGTATCGAATCCTCAACTTCCCTATGGTGGAGGGGATGCTACGTATGACGGCTTTTTGTCGTCTGGCCTTCGGTCGGTTTCTCTCAGTAGTGGTTTTGGATTTACTTTATTTTCAAAAAAAATGTTTTTTGCTGGTGCCCTCCAACACGGAGGATTACTAAATTCTCTTGGGGAACAAAGCAGCTTTTTCGACCAACAATTTCATTGGAATACCCAAATTGGATATGCCATAAATATTGCCAATGGATTGGAGGTACAGCCCATGATTATTCTCAAACAAATGCATCAGGGTCCTATTTCTTTAGAAACCACGCTGATGACTACGATAAACTATATTTTTTGGGCGGGAATTAATTATCAGCACAATGCCTCTGCAGGGATCCTTGCAGGTATGGAGGTGTCTGACAACCTAAAAATAGGATATGCATTTGATTTTTCAACCAACCGAATTAATCGATTCAGTAATGGCGGACATGAAATTTATTTGAGTTATGGGTTTTAACCAGGTGCTATTAACTTCTTGCTTTTTACTTGCACAGTTCACTTGGGGACAAATTTATGAGTTCACGACCCCGACGCGATTAGGTATATCTATTAATACCTCAGCAGACGAGAGTAATCCGGTGATTTCCAGCAATGGGAAAACCCTATATTTTGTTCGAACCTTTGACCCTAAAAATACAGGGGGGATTTACGATCAAGACATCTGGTATTGTAAGAAAACTTCGGATGCATGGGGACCATCGTATTCCTTAAAAGGACTGAATAATAAACTTAATAATGCCGTTATAGCAGAAACCGAGGAAGAATTGGATTCAACTCGCCAACGCTTGTACTTAATCAGCTCCTACGGTGCGGAACGAGATCTGGAAAAAGGAATAACCATGGCTTCTCGGACCATACTTGACACGCAATGGGTTATTCAAAAGAAATTACCGATCCCCGGCTTAAATATCGATGGGAAATATGTGTCATACACCCTTTCAAAAGATCAACAAGTTGTCATTATTTCCTATGAAGGTTCAGACTCTGAAGGTGAGGAAGACTTATATTATTCCTTGAAAGAACCCGATGGTTGGTCAGAACCTGAACATCTTGGCGCTGCGGTAAATTCGCCTGGATTTGAAATTTCACCTTTTTTATCCCCTGGTAACGACACCTTGTATTTTTCATCGAATGGCTTCAAAGGCTTTGGGGATGCTGATGTCTTTTACAGCGTTAGAAAAGGAAAATGGACCAACTGGTCGAAACCGGTAAACCTCGGTAAAACCATCAATACGCCGTTTTTCGATGCCTACTTTTCGATAACACAGAACTGTGCCTTGTGGTCAAGTAATAGAGAGGGAAAAGATTTAGACCTATGGACTGCTTGGGCGATTGCACCGCCAGAATTAGTGATGGCCGTGAATGAAATTAAACATGCCAGTGAATTTCAAGGCGCTGATGGAAAGATTGATATTGAGGTGGTTTCTGGTGTGAAACCCTATAAATTCTTATGGTCTAATGGCATGACCACAGCAGACATCAGTTCCCTTCGAAAAGGGGAATACAAGCTACAAATTACCGATTCGATAGGTCAAAAAATAAGCCGCGTTTTTACCATCAATGAACCGGAAGCGACAGAACAGCGTATTATCCGTTTTCCAAACATCCAGTATGAGTTCAATAAATGGACCTTCGTTAACGATTCTTTAATACATACAAACGATTCTTTGCGTCTCGTAGCCAAACTCCTTGAAGACTATCCAAACTTAATGATTGAACTCATTTCTCATACGGATTCGAGAGGAGAAGAATCAAGAAATTTAATTTTATCCGAAAACCGTGCAAAGGCTTGTTATATCTACTTAGTCAACGAATTTAAGATTGACCCAAGGAGAATAATACCCGTAGGTAAAGGAGAGGCAGAACCCGCCCGTTGGTATGACCCAGAATTGCAACAAGTGGTTATATTGAGTGAAGAGTATATCCAAAAAAAGAAAACCAACGAGGAGCTCTTTGAATACTTACATCAGTTAAATCGAAGGACAGAAGGTAAGGTTTTGCGCCTCGATTTTAACCCAATCAATGCTCCTGAGGCTCCAAAAAGCTATTTAGAATTTCAAGCTATGCCTAAATAATGAAGGTGCTCTCCCATATTTTTCATTTAGGCGTATTATTTTCAGGATTCGCATTCATTTGGTTTTGGCTACAGTTACTATTCATGCTTATTCTTCCGGAAGGAATTCGCATGCAGCTTCGGTATTTTTTACAACTTCTTCAATCCTTATTTCTTGGAGTTTTAGTGTTAAAATTCACGCTTACGGCGGAAGGAACCCTTCATCTGAGTGGCTTACTCATCGTTTCACTCTTAACGTATTTCCTGTACTTGTTGCGAAACCTACGATCAAATCAACAAGCAGTTCAGTTTTCATTTTATACCAATCTTCAAAAAAAGATTCGGATGAAGAATGAATGGGAATGGGCGGTAGCGCTCATATCTCTAAGCATAACAATCCTTTGGGTATTCTATCCGGCGGCGCTAGAAAGTCCTGTTACGCAGTGGTTTTATGTGCAAACGCACGCCCTTATAAATACGCCGGTACTGGGTTGGATTTTTAAGATTGCTGGATTTTTCTTCCTCCTTGCAACGCTAATCCGTTTTCTTGCTGCAATTACTTGGGTGTTAAACCCGAGAAAAACAACTCAAGCCTCGGATACAGAAGATTTTGATCCTTTTGAAGAAATTAAATAGCGGCGTAAAACAGGGATCGTCCACTGGCTACGATCATCTGAATGCCAATCGAAAGCACTAACAATCCCATAATTTTCGACATTGTTCGAAGGCCACTTTGTCCTAAGTATTTGAGAATAAATGGCGCTGAGGATAAAATCAAATAAATACTCAAACACACCATAAAAACAGCTGCAATCACGGTGGCCTTAGCATCGTAGGCGTCATGTTGAAGGGCTAGATTAATGAGTAAGGATATTGATCCTGGGCCGGCCAATAGCGGCATCGCTAAGGGACTAAAAGAAATGTCTTCTTTCATGCGAGATTCATCTTCAATCGGGCCATGGACGTCGCTTTTGTGTTGTGCATTGAGCAGTTGAAACCCCGAACGAGAAATGATAATTCCCCCGGCTATTTTTAAGGCGTGGATAGAAACACCAAAAAAATTCAGCACGAATTCTCCAATTAAAAACGAAATTAAGCATACTAAAAACACGTACAACGATGTTCTTCGAATGGTGCGAAACAAATGATCTTTTGGGAACCCGTTGGTTAACGAAATAAACACGGGCATTGCACTCAACGGATTGATGAGTGAAAACAAGGAAACAACGGTAGAAATGAAGAGAGTAGTCATAAAATCGCTGCAAAGGTCGCTATTCTACATCGATAGCCGCCTCAAACAAATGTTAAGAAAATGTAATGTTTACCGTGAGGTGGATAAATTGAAAAATTATTATATTCGTTCATGCGTAAACTTATACTACTTTATTTCCTCACCATGTCGATGTTCATGGTTGGCCAGACAAAACAAGAAAATCCGTCATGGATTGGAAAATCAAATCGAATATTAAATCCCGGTGCAGAATCAAATAACGATGGTGCCCCATTAAATTGGAAGTCTGATTTTTCACTCGGTGCAGAATCCAATTGGGTTTCAGAATACGGCGTTACCTCCCATGAATGGAATCACGGAGCGAAAAAACTCGGGCTCCCAAACAATCCGGGTAACAACTATTTTCGATTAACGGTTAATAAAAACGAAGAAACTCGCAAGCTTAACATCTTTCAGAGCATTTCACTGGGCGATGCTCAAATCGCGCTCCAAAAAGACACCGTTATGGCCGATTTTCAATTTTGGTCCGGGATTACCTATCCTAATAAAACCAATTGCGCCCTTGCAGAGGTTAAAGTCTTTTTCAAGGATGTCGGCGGAAAAACCTTGGATTCCATTTATGTTAAAAGAGTTCCAAGTGAATTTCGCGACCTTGATGAAGGTACGCCTGAAGCTGAGGAAAGAGGATTTAATGTCATGCACGAAATGGTTTTAACCAAGAAAACGCATCAAGTGCCGCGAGAAACCCAAACGGCTTTATTACATATTCAATGTGAATTTCCTTGTGCAAAGTTTATCGACGAAGAGGAAGATGAAACCGAAGGAGAACTATCCAATACCTTTTTCTTCGACAATTTATCCTTGGGGTTTTATAAAAAATAACCCTTGTACGAAATAATTATTGTACATTTAACAATTACTAAACACAATAATTATGCGATTAACTGCCTTAATGTTCTCGTTTTTTGTAATCCAACTGTGTCACGCGCAATTGGGTCCGATTGATTTTGAACCCGCAGGTTACGGCGGTACGTGGCAGTGGACCACCTTCGAAAACGACTTCAACCCACCCCTTGAAATTATCGCTAACCCTGATCCAAGTGGAATAAATACCTCAAACACAGTAGCGAGATTTACGGCAAATGTTGCAGGTGCTCCCTGGGCAGGCGTGGAAACCGTTCATGGTCAGGGCATAGGAACCTTTAACCTTACTGCAGCAAATTGTGTGGTAAAAATCATGGTATACAAGCCGGTAATAAGTCCAGTAGGAATTAAGTTTGCCACCCCAGCAGGCGCGTCTACCGGTGAGATTTTAGTAAGCAATACCTTGATTAATCAATGGGAAGAACTCACCTTTGATTTTAGTGCGATTGTGAATGCCCCCTCATCGTCGGGAATCGATCAAATTATTGTTTTTCCTGACTTCACACAGCGCAGTGACAACCGCATTTGTTTATTTGATCACATTATATTTTCTAACCAAAACGGAGTAAGTCCAATCCCAATGGGTCCTGCTCCCACCCCAACGTATCCTGAAGCGAACGTAATTTCGTTATTCAGTAATCCGTACCAAAATGTACCGGTAGATACGTGGATGGCACCGTGGTCTGTTGCTCAAGTGAATGATATACAAATCACAGGAAACGACACGAAACGATATGACGCCTTGAATTACGTCGGTGTTGAATTCCTTGGTAACAATCAATTAGATGTTAGCTCCATGACACACTTCCGCGTTGACTTTTGGTCACCCAACCTCAGTACATTCAAGGTGAAACTTGTGGATTTTGGTCCGAACGGACAATATGCGGGAGGCGACGACAGCGAAAGCGAATTGAGTTATTCACTTCCAACCGATACATGGCACTCCTTGGAAATCCCCCTGAGCAGCTTTACCTCGCTTGCTGCCATGAATCACCTATCTCAATTAGTGTTTTCCGGAACACCTAGCGGTTCGGGAACTGTTTACATCGATAACGTATTGTTTTTCAACAATGAAGGCGCAAGCATCCTCGAAGAACAAACCAAAAACATCAAGGCCTTCCCCAATCCAAGTACCGACAACATCTTACTTAGCGCGGAAGATTCACCCATGAATACAATCCAAGTCTTTGGACTTGACGGCACCTTATTAATGGAGGATTCTCCCAAGTTGTTTTCCTATTCCTTGGATCTTTCCACAGTACCGGCAGGCATTTATTTAGTGCGTATTTCACAAACAAACAACACGGAAACCCTGCGCATCATCAAGGAATAATTTGATTTTTTGAACCGATTTCATTTCGAAGGGTATACCTTAGCGTTTCAATGTATTTTTGTATTGATTTTTATGAAGTGGGCTGCCTTATTCTTATTCTTTAATTTTAGTTCTTCCGTTGTATATTCTCAAGAATGTAACTTCGACTACTATCCCAAAAAAGGCGGACACTATCTATTTTCTACGTACTACGAAAATGACCATCAAACCCCGAGAAACGGTAATTGCGAGCGAAAAATTGGCACCCAATTTTACGTTAGGAGGTCCTTTGACAAAGGTCATATTGTAAGCGAAGAACTCAACTATTACAACGACGGTAAATTCACCCCACACATACGAACCCTACTCAACCACTCGACTAAAAAAAACCAACAGCTAGGGTATTGCAAAGAATACAATGAAAAAGGAAGCCTGATACGTCATTTTGAATTTTACACAGACAAAACCGGGCGTCGCTGCGAGCGAGAAACGGAATACTTACCCAATGGAAAATTGCGTTTTATTCGTGAGTTTGCCTTTATTCGGCTCAGTGAAATTGATTCCTTTCATCTAAATGAACATCCGCCTCACACTGTGGATGACTTCGGCTACACGAGCCTACAAGTTCCTTATGGCGTGCACCGGTGGTACAATGACCAAGGACGGCTCATCCGAGAGGAACACTACGACCAACTCACCTTTTATCGGCAAGATGCAGAGCACCTGCTGCATGGAAAATTTACGGAATTCCATGACAATGGTAAATTAAAGACACAAGGGCAATTCAAGGAAGGAAATCCGGAAGGCATGTGGAAGCGATATCATTACAACGGTATGCTCTACCAAGAAGGTATTTACCGAAATAACATCCAAGACAGCCTGTGGCAACAATGGGATGACCAAGGAAAGTTGACGAAAGAATCACTTTATGACTATAACGCGGATAATCCCTTCGCACCCGTTGGAGAAAAAGAATACAACGCTCTAGGTTTATTGGTGAAATCAAAAGAAGTCAACACTGAAAAACAAGCAATTTTACAAGAATGGTCGCCCCAAGGGAAGCTGATGCGCTATGTGCGATACAGCACTGGAATGCAGATGAACTGGAATAATACCGATTACAGAGAGTTTGAAAAGACCTGGTACGACAACGGTCAGGTGAAATCCATCCATAACAAGCGGTCCGACACCTCGTATGTCAGCTACTTCAGAAACGGTCAAATGGAACGTTTGAACATCGGACATTGGTACGATGCGCTCCGAAAAGAAGAAAAAACCGAATGGAATATTCAAGGTACGCGCCTTCTCCATATTGAAACAAGTTATGGGGATGGCGATAATCGTCAAGTCATAAAACGCTATTATTCCAATGGAAACCTCGCGCAACGGTTGGCCACCTACAACGAGGAACAAATCGATTTCCGATACAGTCTGAACGGGATCAGTTATTTAAAATCGAAAACCATTCATCAAAAACTGCAAGGGAGGTACGAAGAGCGAGATACGATTTCTGGACAGTTATTGTTAGGAAACTACGATCAAGGGATACGTCATGGGTTGTGGGAACTAAAAACAAAGGACAGCGTGATCTTAGAAAAACTCACCTACGATCATGGGTGTGTTCAGGCTCAAACCGAATGGGGATATACCACGGAAGATGAAAAAATAACCTGGCAACGACGGGCAAATTATATCATTTACCACCAAAACCAAGCGCCGCGGGAAAACATGAAAGCCTGCATAGCATACCGTGATTCATTGGCCCATTGGATGCGACTTTTGAATCAAACCCTGGAAAAAAACGGAGTAAGCCCTGACTTTGGACAACTCGAATTTCAAGCACTTCATTTTGAATTACCTCACGTATATTACCGAAACCTCATCGAAGATGGGATCAAAGAATACCGAGCTGTCCAGCTCCTGCACCTCATCGACAGTTTGGGTTGGAAATGGAAAGCGATTCAGCTCAGCAATGGAACTTACATAGGAACGATTGAATTCACCGGGATCCTGAACCCAGCTATGCAAGTAAAACTTTTAGGGGAACATAGCCAATTTTTTTACCCGGTATTCACCGCAACGGACGATCCAGATGGAACCGTGTATCCTCGCAGTTGGGGAAGTCCACCTCCTAGCGCGGTTGTAATTCAATCCATGACCCCTTGCTATACCACCGTCCAATACTCCGAAAAGGGTCGAAGCACAAACTTTGTGGTGTATAGCAACGGCGCCGTAGAAATTCTTAACAGAACGATATCTTGGGAGGCTTGGAAAAAATTACAAGAAGAACCATCGCCCTACGATCGGGATTTTTATTGGAAGGATTGAATATTTTAATCAAGGTTAAAAAAGCAAATCACATTAAAAGAACCAATGAATTTGTTTTATTGAGGTACCATTCATAAGATTATCTACATTTATAAGAAATATAATCCCGTGAATCGTTTAAATATCCCACATCTTTTGCAGCGTCTTGCGCTTGTTTTTTTTCTTTTTTCGATGGGGCAAGCCTTTACGCAACCTGTAATGGATTCTGTAAAACGGGGTAATAATCCACTAAATGGGCTTACCAAAGCTGGTCCGGGGGATATAAAAGAAGGAACGCCATTAATGCTTGACCCAACCATTACTCCGGTGTATACTGATAGCCTCCAATTAATAAACGTTGCCGATTTTATGGGTTTTATGATGGGAGGAGAATATGTACCAGAACCCTACATTGATGTAAACAAAGCAGTTAAAGCCATTGTAATGCGAAAAGCAACAACGGAGGAAAAGAAACGAATGCAGATGATGCAGCAAGAGATGTCGCTTGAAAAAAACACGCTTCTTGGAATGCCTGCGAGCGAATTCCTTGTAAAGGACATAAAAGGTAAAAAGGTCCAACTTTCAGCCTTGAATGGAAAAATTGTTGTTCTGAATTTTTGGTTTATCGAATGTAAACCCTGCGTAATGGAAATACCTGATTTAAATGAACTTTATTCTTCGCATCGCAAAGAGGACGTCGTCTTTATCGCGCTTGCCACCAATGAAAAGAAACAACTTAAATCTTTTCTAAAAAAAACAGCATTCAATTACCGCATCATTCCAGATAGTCAAGCGACCGCTGCCTTATATAACATTAAGGGATTTCCAACCAGCCTTATTATTGACCAACAGGGTATAATTCAATATGTATCCATGGGCATTGGTCCCAATAATAAAGAACGATTGGCCGAAGAAATAAACAAGTTGATCATAAAGTAAATTACCTATTAATCCGATAAATTCCTACCGGTTCGTTTTTCATCCAAGTAGTACGCGAATCCAAGGTGCAATTTAATACCTGCGCTCTAGAAATCCTTAACCGAACAATATCTTGGGAGGCTTGGAAAAAATTACAAGAAGAACCATCACCCTACGACCGGGATTTTTATTGGAGGGATTGATAAGTTTTATCCACTAAGATCAATTAAGAGTCCTATATACAACCAAAAAAGCCACCCCGAAGGGTGGCTTTTCAATATTCAATATTCGTACTTAGAACTTCACTAAGGTTTGTACGCTTTGATTTCCATGTTGTGAAATGGTAACAAGGTACGTTCCGTTGCTTAAGCCATTCAAATCTAACGACGTGTTGTTATTCACACTTTGGTTAAAGAAGGTTTTTCCAGTTAAATCACTTACGATTACTTCTGCATTGTCTACTCCATTGATAGTCACCAATCCATTGCTTGGATTTGGGAATAAGCTAAAAGAGAATGCATTGTTTTCGTTAATCCCTAAGTAAGACTCTAAAATCACTTTGTCTAACACATGTACAACGCCGTTGTCCGCAGGAACATCAGCCGTAGTGACATTTGCATCGTTGATTTTTACACCACCTGTTAACGAAACAATCACATCAGAACCTTCGAGGGTTGCAACCGGACCTGCAGTTAATTGAGTCGACAATACCGTACCACCAACTACGTGATACAGTAAGATGTCCTGTAAGTTTGGTAAGGCAAGAATCCCATTCAAATCAGTATTCAAGGCTGTGGCCAAATCGGTGAATGCTTGATTGGTCGGAGCAAACACAGTATACTCAGAGAACGGATCGGATAACGCTGGAAGTAATTCAGCGGTAACTACTGCCGTAACCAAGGTAGAAAATCCATTATCAATCGCCACATCAGCAACAGTTTCGATCGGTAAAACTACTGCATCTAACACGTGAACCACCCCATTATCAGCCATAATGTCTACTGCGGTTACTTCCGCTTGATTTACAAATACATCTCCGGCACCGGTTACGGTCATTTTTAAGGTATTCGCAATGTTCAACGGTTGAACAAGTGCTCCGTTGGTTACTGCAGACGAAGGAACTTCCGTACCCAGTACGTGATACAATAAAATATCGCTCAATTCAGGAAGTCCTAACAATGCTGCTACAGGAACCCCTAATTCGTCAGCGATGTCTTGAAACGCATCATTCGTTGGAGCAAATACTGTTAGGTTGCTCAACGGGTTAGTAAGTGCAGGAAGTAATTCTGCGGTAACTACTGCAGTTACTAGGGTAGTAAATCCGTTGTCTATGGCAATGTCCGCTACAGTTTCTACCGGTAGCAACACCCCATTGGTAACATGAACAACACCATTCGCTGCGGTTAAATCAACAGCGGTAACTTGTGCTTGGTTGATGTACACGTTTCCAGCACCAGTTGCGGTAATTTTTAGGGTATTGGTTGGGCTTAAGGGTTGAACAATTGCCCCGTTAGTAACTGCTGCAGAAGGAACAGTAGTTCCCAACACGTGATACAACAAGATATCATCTAAATTAGGTAAGGCTAATAAGCCCGGAACGGTAGTTCCAAGAGCGGTAGCCAAATTGGTAAATGCTTGATCATCCGGTGCAAAAACCGTAAGCGTTGCATTTGGATTTTGTAAGGCACCTACTAACCCTTCTTGAATCAAAGCAGCTTCGAGGTAGGTGTGATTTGGACTTGGAGCAATAACATCATCAAACACATTGGTTTGCGCATAATTTACAGAGCCTAGGATGATCCCAGCACTGAATAACGACAAGGCGTAAAAAGTAATTTTTTTCATTTTGTTTAATTTTTAATTAGATAAGTTAAACAAGATGAATGTAATTAAGTTCATAACATAGTAAAAAACTAGTTATTGTTATCTCCAGACTCTACACACGGTTCAAATCCCTTTTCATAGGTATATGATCCGTGATCGGCAGATCCCTTTACTACGCATTGATCGAAATCCCCATACCAGGCATAAAAAAACGGGCGTTAAAGCAATAAATTCCTGTAGATATTCATTTGCTGGAACAAGACAAATCGAACTTCGGTTACGGCGAGTTCATATGCGTATCTTTGTATTTATGACACTTCAACCAAGCATCGGATTAAAAGCCAATTGGAAGCAATTCTCCCTTTTGGTTATCGTCAATGCATTTGTGGGGGGAATGGTGGGGCTAGAGCGAAGTATACTGCCGGAACTTGCGGTTCAAACCTTTCATTTAGCGGCTCAAAGCGCGATTTTATCGTTCATAGTAGTATTTGGTCTTACCAAAGCCTTCAGCAACTATTTCGCTGGATCCTTAGCGCAACGGGTTGGTCGGAAAAATCTATTAGTGATTGGGTGGCTTTTCGGAATTCCGGTACCCTTTCTGCTTATGTATGCTCCCTCATGGGGGTGGATTATTGCGGCTAACGTACTTTTGGGTATTAATCAAGGCTTGGCGTGGTCTTCCACCGTAGTGATGAAAATCGATTTAGCGGGAGAAAAACAGCGCGGGTTGGCCATGGGCTTAAATGAGTTTGCCGGTTATTTAGCGGTTGGATCCATCGCTTTTTTTAGCGGATTTATCGCGCATCATTATGGCTTGCGCCCCTACCCCTTTTATTTGGGAATCGCCATGGCCTTTATTGGGATGATCCTAAGTGTACTCTTTGTGAAAGACACTCATACACAGGTGGCCTTGGCGGCCAAAGAAAGCTACATAAAACGGCTACAAAATCCATTTTGGGAAACTACGTGGAAGCACCGAGTTTTGGGTACCGTTACGCAAGCGGGTTTGATCAACAACCTCAACGATGGCATGCTTTGGGGGATTTTACCTGTAATACTCAGTGCCAAAGGATTTACGCTTACCCAGATTGCAAGCATCGTCGCGGTTTACCCCATCGTTTGGGGTATCAGTCAATTAGGGACAGGAATACTGGCTGATAAATTCCCCAAAAAACAGCTGCTGTTTTGGGGCATGTTTGGACAAGGCCTCGCCATACTTGCGTTATTGTTTGCTACCAATTTCAATGAATTTATCGGAATTAGTATCCTTTTGGGTATGGGCACAGCCATGGTTTACCCCACCTTTTTAGCCAGCATTGCAGACCATACGCATCCCTTGGATCGAGCGAAAAGCATCGGTATTTTTCGTTTGTGGAGAGACGGCGGGTATGCCATTGGAGCGCTACTCACAGGAATCCTCGCCGATTGGTTTAACATCCAAACTGCCATTGCATTTATTGGAGGGTTAACGCTTATTTCAGCGCTAGTGATTTGGATACGGATGCCGAGGCGTCAAAGCTCCTAATTGGATCGGAAACGGCTATCGGAGTAATACGATATGCCCACTCTTTATAATTAGCTCTTGGTTAATGTCCCTTGCAACAATTTTCCATGAATACACACCTACCGGGCAATCTTGACCACGATACTTACCATCCCACGTTTTGGATAAATCGGTCGTTGTAAATACTTCTTCCCCCCAGCGATTGAACACACTTACCTCAATGGAAAACATTGCGGTGGCCACAGGAATCCAAGAATCATTCTCCCCATCCGCATCTGGTGTAAATGCGTTGGGCACATAGAGCGTTGGAGATAAATTGAGCTGAATCACTTGATATGCCGTATCAGAACATCCGAAATTATTATATACAACTTGACTTATGGTGTATTCTCCCGCCTCACTCGAACCATAAGAATACTGTTCCAAGGTAATTCCGGACACTATACCGTTGCCCAAATAATACTCACCCGTATTGTAATTCTGCGCCGTATTGGTGATTTCAACAAATGGATCTTCGGTATAAACAATGGATGGGAAAACCGTAAAGCCCGCCGTAGGTTGCTGATAAACGGTAATTAAGGCCTGATTAATTGTGGTGTCGACGCACCCAAACATATTTGTCGTTATTAACGTAACATCATATACCCCCGGTTCCGTGTAGGTATGCGTTGGATTCAAGGATTGAACAGAGAATCCATCTCCAAAATTCCAAAAATATAGATTGCCATTGGTGGAATTATTCGTAAATGAAACCGTTAGATCTTCACACCCTGCCGTTGTATCTGGTAAAAACTGGGAGTTAGGAATAGGATTTACGATGATGTTTTGGAAGGTAGTATCCCCACAACCAAATTGATTGTACCCCATTAACACCAATAAATAATTGCCAGTTTGGGTGTACGTCGCCGTAGGCTCAAATTGGTTCGAACCACTTCCGTTTCCAAAATCCCAATCATATACAATCGCTCCTTGAGAATTATTTACTGGGGTAACCAAGAAAGGCACGACGCAGGATGTTTTATCCGCAACGTCAAAATCAACCACAGGCACCTCATGAACAACCACAGTAAAATTAGCGGTATCTGTACAACCAAAGGTATTGAAGGCTATAACCTGCGGGGTATAGGATCCGGGATTTGGATAAGTGTGAACATTGCTAGGTGCAATTCCAATGCTTCCATCGTCATAATCCCAAAGCGCAGAAGTCGCAGTTCCAGAAAGTTCATTAAACGAAACCACTAAAGGCGCACATCCTTCATACACTAAGGTGTCATACGCTAATACCGGACTAGGAATGGAATGAACGAACTGAGATGCCGTATCCGTACACCCATTTGCAGCAGAAGTACCAATCAAAGAAACCAAGTACGTGCCTCCGCTCGAATACATATGACTCGGACTATAGACATTGGATCCAACCCCATCTCCAAAATTCCATACCGAGTTCGACAACTGGGAAGAAATGTTGGTAAACTGAAATGCTTGACCCGTACAAAGCGTATCGTTAACCACCGTAAATGCAACCTGTGGTTTAGCGAGTACCGTAATGGTAATGGTTGAGGTGTCATAGGAACAGCCATTATCTACCACCAATTGCGCAACAAAGGTTCCGGCGGAGGTGTACAAATGACTCGGACTTTGGCTGTTGGAAACTTGTCCATTCCCAAAACTCCAAAAGTAATTCAGGTTCCCCCCTTGGGAATAGTTCGTAAACTGGACGTTCAAGGGCGCACATCCTACCGTTGGATTCGTGTTGAAGAAACTAGAGACGGTATTTGGGAATACATGTATTGGGTAATAAGCGGTATCCGATCCACAAGCATTGATTGCAATTAATGCCACATTAAAAATGGTGTCATTTGGACCGTAAACAAAGGTATGGGTTGGACTTACTTGCGTACTAAATTGACCGTCTCCAAAATTCCAAATATAATTCGTTGGACTCCCCAGAGATAAGTTTTGGAACCCAACAGGTAAAGGCGAACACCCCGTATTTACAGTCGTGGCAAACGAGGCAATCGGTAATGGATGGACAAGAATCGTATCCAAAACGTTGGTTGTTCCGCATAAATTTGTAGCTGAAAGGGATATTACATAGTTAGTATCTTGTAATAAGGGAGGCTGAAAAGTAACGGCCCCCGGATTTTGCGCACTTGAAAAAGGCCCATTGGCGGGAAAACCAAAATTCCAGAAATACGAACTAATGCCAAAACCAGACGAAGTATTCGTAAAGTTAACACTCAAGGGGCCACAGCCAGCATAACTCGATGCCGTAAAGGAAGTGCTTGGCGTAGATACCACCTGAATTACATGCGAAACAGAGTCCACACAACCTTGAGGTGAAGTAGCAGTCAACCATACGGTGTAGACTCCACCTTGTGGAAATTGATACAAGGGGTTGACTTGATTCGATACTGCCCCGTTTCCAAAATCCCACGAATATGCGTTTGCTCCCGTGGAAGTATTCACAATATTGACCGTGGTATTAACACACTTCAGCGTATCCATGGTAAACGATGGGATCGGCAAAGGGTTAACCGTTAAGGTAAGCGGTGCAGTATTGGAGCACCCCGTTGCAGGGTTAGTGTAACTGTAGGTTAGCGTAAATGTTCCAACTCCGGAAACCGCAGGACTAAACGTCGCTAATTGACCATTAGTTATACCCGTTCCTGACCATGTACCCCCCGGTGGAGTAAAACCAGTCAAATTGAAAGGTGGCGTAGAGGCACAGGTGTTTACCGCAGGTCCAGTCGTAATTTGAGGCAATGGATTCACCGTTACTGGAATGGTATCCTGAGTCCCAGGGCATACCCCAAAGACAGGTGTTACCACATAATAGAAATTTTGAACGGCAAAGGAATTGTTCGTGATGGATTGATTGATGCTGTTACCACTTCCCGCTGCTTGACCTGTTAATTGTGCATTCGAACTCACAGACCAATTGAATAAGGCGCCGGGTGAGTTGCTAGAGAGTTGTAAGTTAACACTTTGTCCGCTGCAAATAGTTACCGAATTTTGACTCGGGATAACTGTAGCTACTGGGTTAACGGTAATGGTCACTGAAACCATAGCGCCATCGCAAGCATTAGCGCTGGGCGTTATCTCATAAGTAACTTGGCTTGGATTCAGCGTATTATTGGTAAGCTGTTGAACGATTGGGTTGCTTATCCCGCTTCCCGCCCCTTGAACCCCGGGACCTGGGTTTACTGTGTACGCGTAGGTGGTATTCAATACGTTAGAACTTAAAGCAATGTTGGTGCTTGTACCACTACAAATGGTGTTATTTGCCACATTTGTAGTTAAGATTGGAGTAGGTTTTACGGTAATTGGAACATTTACTGCGGCACCAACACAGCCATTCAACGACGGAGTAATCGAATAGGTAATCACTTGGTTACCCGTGGAGCTGTTGGTGAGTAATTGGGCGATGGTATCGTTTGATCCTGAAAAGGCTCCGATGATGTTGTTGTTTGCACTGACCGTCCATCCGTAGGTTATCCCCGGCATATTTCCACTTAATATCAAACTCGTGCTTGTCCCACTGCAAATGGATTGTGAACCAGGATTAACACTCGCCACCGGAATTGGATTTACGGTAACCGTTGCTTGCTCGGAAATTCCAACACACCCGAGCGCAGCGGGTGTAATGGTATAACTTACGGAACCGGGAGCATTTATGGTTGAGGTAAGCGTCTGACTTATAGTATACACCCCATTTACCGTTGTACCATTTCCGTTGCTCGCACCGCTTACGTTGGTAGAAGCTTGAATCCAAGTCAGGGAGGTACTAGCAACATTAGAAGTACACAACACGCTTGCCGTAGTGCCCGAACAAAGGGTCTGAACCTGCGGATTCAAGGTTAAAACCGGCGTCGGATTTACAGTAACGGTGAACGACATGTTTGCTCCTGAACAACCATTCAGTGTTCCATTAACCGAAATCGTACCTATAAAGGCTCCCCCACTAACATTCACCGGTGCTTGCCAACCTGAGATACTTCCAGAACCATTACCGATTAATCCAATGGTTTGATTAGAATTTGTCCAAAGAAATGACGCTCCCGCTGGGGTTGATGTAAAGTTAATGGTTGGTATTGCTTGTCCTGGACATACTACAATATTGTTCACTTGAGTCACGGAAGGATTCGGATTTATAGAAACCGTAGAGGTCACCGGAGAACCCGTACAATTGTTCGCAGAAGCAGTCACCGTGTATACAACCGTTCCTTGGGTGAGTAGGTTATTCACTAAAATTTGATTCAGGCACGATCCTGTACCATTTTGTGCCCCCGTTATTCCATTCGAAGCCACTACGGTCCACGTGAAATTCGCATTGGCTACAGGCGAGGTAAAACAAATGCTTGCGGTATCGTTGGAACAAATGATTGGACTTGAAACAGTGGCCGTAACCTGCGGTAATGGATTCACAGTAATTAAATAGGTTCCCCCAGTACCATTGCAGGCGATGTTGTTGTTGGTGTACGTTAAGGTGGCCGTATAACTTAAGACAACGGGCGCAGCAGTGTTGTTTGTCAACGTCTGTACGGGAATTGTATTTGTTCCAGAAGTTGCCATTCCGGATACCCCAACAGGTTGATTCGCAGACCATGTATACGCAATGTTTCCTGGAATTCCTGCATTCAAATTAGATTGTAAACTAACCGCTACCGAATTACTTCCTGAGCACAACACTTGTGGATTTTGGGAAAAACTAAGAACAGGAATCGGATTCACTGTGATTGAGTAGGTAGCAGCTTGGCCCTGACAATTCCCGGCTTGCGTTGCGACATTTACCGTATACACTACAGTTAAGGGCCCTTGTGTATTATTCACCAAAGATTGCACAGGAATGGTATTCACTCCATTGGCTGCAGCCCCCGTAATCCCGGCAGGAATATTCGCCGTCCATGATATTTGTGCGTTCGGTGTTGGGCTTAAGATATTCACAGCCAGTGAACTTGTACCCGAACACAAGGTCTGATTCAACTGACTAAATCCAACCGAAGCCACCGGATTCACCCATATGTTATAGGTTCCAGCTTGCCCAGGACATCCATTGTTTGGACCTGGACCATTGGTGGTAATGGAGTACGTCAGTTGTTGAATTTGGGCAGAATTATTGGTGAGAACTTGATTAATCGTGGCACCAGAACCATTGGACGCCCCTCCAATGGATGGATTGGAGGAAATGGTCCAGGCAAAGGTTGTATTCGCAACGTTTGAGGTAAGCGAAGCTACCGCAGCCACCCCACTACAAATTGTATCGTTGGGCGGAGTAATGGTAAGTCCTGGATTTGGAAATACAGTAATTTGACCGTTTGCAACAGGTCCAGTACAGCCGTTAATTACTGCGGAACTCGTGATTCCAATGACTGCTGATGTATTTAAATTGGAGGTAATCGGCGCTGCGGCAATCGTAGTTCCACCTTGTAAAGACATCCCGGACAAGCCGTTCGGAACTGATGCTGCCCAGGTAATGGAAGCCCCAACAACATTCGACGATAAATTGACTAATTGACTTGAAGCCCCCGAACAAAGAGACTGTGAGGGAACAGAATATTGCACACTTGCCACAGGTTCAACCGTAATTGGTAAGGTGGCAGTTTGACTCGGACAAGAACTTCCCGGCGGTGCCGTGGCCGTTACGGTATAGGTAACCGTACCCTGCGTATTTCCCGAATTAAGAAGGGTTTGTGAAATTTGAGGACCATTCACATTAGAGGCCCCTGTGATTCCTTGGGAGGCGGCAACCGTAGTAGCATACGTTAAGCCCGCAGTATTGGAAGAAATCGTTATTTGTGCGTTAGCACCTGAACAAATGCTGCTATCCACGGCAACCACCGAAATCCCATTTTGTGGACTAACCGTAATGGTGTAGGTCGTTGAAACCCCTGGACAAACGGTACCTCCTGCAGTTGATGCGGTTGCAGTAAAGGTGGCTGTTAAATTTCCTTGGGTATTGTTGATTAAGCTGTAGGCGGGTATTTGGGTTGTTCCCGACAAGGTATTTACCCCTTGTAACCCTCCGGGAACGGAAACACTCCATGCAATGGTTGCGTTATTTGTGGTCGTGGTTAAGTTGACCAAGGTGCTTGATGCCCCCGAGCATATGGTTTGATTTACTGTGGAGAATATGACCGTCGGAGAGGGGTTTACGGTAATCGTATAATTTAAGGGTGCTCCTGAACAACCGTTGGCCGATGGCGTTACCGAATACACCAACTGAAGAGGATTGGGTGTAGAATTAAGTATGGTCATTGGACTTAAATTACCCGTTCCGCTAGCAGTAAACCCGCTCAATCCTGCTGGAGGAGTAATTGCCGTCCATGTAAAAGAGGTCCCTTGTACATCCGCCGCAAAGGCAGCTTGAACCGTTGGAAGTCCACTGCAAACGGTTTGACCTCCTGGGTTATTCAGAACAGGAATGGGATTCACATTAAAGGTATACGTAACTGGAGCACTGGGGCATTGATTCGTTGACGTTGCAGTCAAGGTATATTGTGCCGTTTGTTGCGACGATGCATTATTTGAGAAGGTTATCGCCGGAATAGTGTTACTGCCTGAACCCACAGGATGCCCGGATAAACCACCCCCTGCGGTCAAGAAATTCCACGTAAGTGTGGATCCTGCGAGATTCGAGGTGATATTCACCGGTGCGGTTGGAGCCCCTTCGCACAAGGTTTGCTGCAAGGGAGAATTTGTAATCTGAGGGCTCGGGAAAACCGTAACAACAATCGTGTCATTAACCCCTGCGCAGGCATTTCCTACGGTCGGAGTTATAATAATTAACCCAACAATGGGGTTCACCGTATTATTTATCGGTGCATTCCAAGGTACTAAATTTCCCTGTCCAGACGCTTGTATTCCAATATTCGTGTTAGAATTTGTCCACGTAAAGGATGCCCCCGCCGGAATACTCTGAAATGCGGGTGGAGCAATGTTATTGCCCGGACAAACCGAAATGTTATTCAACCCTGTCATTTGAGCAACCGGGTTAACACTAATCGTTGTGGTGACCGCTGCACCGCTGCACGTATTTGCGGTAGGTGTGATAGCATAAGTTACCGTTCCTGTATTAGAGGTGGCATTGACCAAGGTATTGGAAATAGTAGAACCCGTACTGTTGGTGTTTCCTGTTACTCCCGCTGATGCATTGGATGTCCAGGCATAAGTTGTCCCCGCCACATTTGACGATAAACTCAGCGTAACATTGGATCCCGAACATATGGTGGATGCAGGTGAAACCGTAGGCGTAACCGTTGGAATTGGATTAACCGTGATGGTGTATGTTGAAGCAGCACCCTGACATCCACCGTTGGTGGTATTGGCCTGTGCTGAAATGGTCACTGATTGAGGGGTATTCGTTACTTGGGTTAGGGTAAAAGATGGGATGGTGGCAGATGAACCGCTGTTGGGATTAACCCCCGAAACATTGTTCGACGCAGTAACAGTCCACGACCAAGTAACATTTGGCGTGGTACTGGTCATATTAATCGACGAGGTACTTTGACCGCTGCAAATGCTTTGATTCGGACCTCCCATAAATTGCAATGCTGGAGCAGGCATAACCGTTATGGAAAGCGTATCCGGTTGTCCATTGCAACCTGCCGCATTCGGTGTAATCAAATAATTCAAGGTGTACGGTTGAGTACCCGAATTCGATACTACGGCCGCTGCTAGTTGATTATTGCCAGAAGGAGCAAGAAATCCGCTTACCGTATTTGGAATATTCGCATTCAACAACGACCACGTAAATCCTCCTCCTGCAACGTTGTTCTGATAACTGGATAAGGTTGTACTGGTGCCCGAACAAATCACTTGATCCACGACATTCGAGACGGATGGATTAGGATTGACATTAATGGTATACGTTACAGCAGTGCCCGAACAGTTGTTTGTACTCGTTGGAATGACGGAATAAGTTACGGTTTGTGGCGTATTTCCAGAATGAGCAACGGTCATCGGTGGTAGCGGATTGCTTCCATTACCGGCGTTAAACCCACTCAGATTCGCTCCAGAAGCCAAGTAATTCCATGCAAAGCTTGATCCGTTTAAGTTCGAAGTAAAGCTAATTGGAGAAGTAGCTACCCCTTCGCACACCGTTTGATTCAATGGAGAATTAGTTACCGTTGGGGTTGGATAAATCGTAATGGAAAAATTCGACGAAGTACCCACACATCCATTATACGTTGGCGTAACCGTAACCGTAGCACTTAGGTTAGCTAAGGTATTATTGGCAGGAGCATTCCACGTCGCAATATTTCCATTGCCCGATGCAGGAATTCCAACTTGCTGGTTTGAATTAGTCCAAGTAAATGTGGCGGGAGCTGGAACCGATCCAAAGGCAGCAGGACTCAAGGCTTGTGTCGGACAGGCCGTTAAATTCACCATTGGATTCATCACCGCTACAGGGTTAACGTAAACTGGAACAGTAAGCACGGTTCCATTACACACCCCTATTTGTGGAGTCACGGTATAGGTAACTGAACCCATGGATGAAGTAGCATTCGCTAAGGTCTGTTGAATTACAGCGGCAGGTGCTCCTGAGGGAGAAGCGCCAGTTATACCATTCGTTGCAACAACGGTCCATGTGTATTGCACCGCGGGTGTTACAGAGCTCAAGGCAACGTTCAACTGCGTATTATTGCACAAGGTATCATTGCTTACAAAGGTTGCAAGGGCTGTGACCGTTGGGTTTACAGTAATCGTATACGTATTCGGCACCCCCGGACAGACCGCACTTCCCGTGGTAGATGCAATGGCCGTAATCGTAAATGAAATCGGTTGGTTGGTGTTGTTGGTTAATCCTGTAAAAGAAGGAATGACTGAAGTATTGCCCGACGTCGGCTGAACCGCACCAAGCCCATTCGGCAAAGGATTCTGAACACTCCAAGCAAACGTGGTATTCGCTGTTGCTGTTGAAATGGTTACGGCTTGTGAATTCCCGTTATTACACACCGTTTCATTCGGTATGGAAAACGTTACCGTTGGGGCCGGATTCACCGTTATAGAATAGGTTGCTACCGCCCCATTACAACCGTTCGCGATTGGTGTAATGGTGTAGTTAAAGGTGAAAGGATTAGTGCCTGAATTGGTAATCGTAGCCACTGGAATTTGACCACTTCCGTTGCTTGGATAGCCCGTTACCGTCGCAGGAATACCTCCCGGACCTTGCAAGGCATAGGTAAAGCTTCCTCCCGCTACCGAGTTTGTAAATGCACTTGATGCACTGGCCACTCCCCCACACACTGTTTGGCTTTGTGAAAGCGTCACTTGTGGAATAGGATTCACGGTAATGGTGTAAGTTATCGGAAGACCAACGCACCCGCTGTTGGTCGGCGTGACGGTGTAGGTCACCGTATGAACCGCATTCGAGCTATTAGCAACCGCCATTACCGGTAAATTCCCACTTCCTGAGGCTGTAAAACCAGTTACCGATGGATCACTGGCCACTCCGGTCCAGGCATAGGTTGTACCTCCCAAATTGGACGTCCATGTTACCGCTGAAGTATTCGCACCCGAACATATACTTTGAGCAAGCGTGTTATTCGTGACGGTAGGCGTTGGGTTGATCGTAACCGTAAAGTTGTTTGCGGTTCCAACACAACCATTGAAGGTGGGAGTAACCGTAATCGTTCCCGTGATGGGTGCATTGGTGTTGTTTGCAGGAGCCGTCCATGGAGCAATTTGTCCGTTACCAGGGCCTGCAACACCAATTTGCGCGTTGGTAACTGTCCATGTAAAACTTGCACCATTGGGGGTGGAAACAAAAACCGTTGGCGTTATTGTAGCTTGTGGACAAACCGTTGGAGAGGTGAGCGCAGCAATAGTTGCCACTGGATGAACGTAGGCTACTGCTTGAATTGGTTGTCCCGGACAAGCTCCTGCGACTACGGGAGTAATCGTATACGTGACATTGCCGTAATTTGTAGAATTATTGACCAAGGATTGTTGTATGCTAATCCCTGGATTTACTGAATTTGCACCACCAGAAGTATTTACTCCATTTACGGCGGTCCATGTAAAGGAGGTATTCGGCGTATTAGATGTTAACGAAATGTCGATGGTGCTGTTACTACATATGGTATCGTTGCTCACGAAGGTAGCAACCGCCGTTGGTACCGGATTCACGGTAATAGTGTAGCTGGAGGGTGACCCTGCACATTGTGAGGCACCACCAGTTGTTGCAACTGCAACCACGGTTAACACCAAAGGGGCAATGGTATTGTTGGTTAAGTTTTGATAGGCGGGAATGCTTGAGGTTCCTGATGTGACGTTGACATTTGCTAAACCTGCAGGCACTCCCCCTGGAATAGACCAGGTAAACGTCACCCCTGCGGTGGAGCTACCCAAGGTTACTCCATTGGTATTTTGTCCCGAACAAATCGATTGATTCGCAGGAGAAAAAGTAGTTACCGGCGCTGGATTCACCGTAATAGAATAGGTAGCCGACGTTCCACTACAACCGTTTGCGGTTGGCGTAATGGTGTAGCTTAAGGTGTACGGATTTGTTCCGGAATTGTTAATGGTTGAAGCAGGAACTTGCCCGCTTCCAGTTGTTGGATATCCCGTAAGGGTTGCAGGAACCGCTCCTGGGCTCTGTAGGGCGTAGGTATAACTTCCTCCAGCTACCGTATTCTGAAAAGCACTTGGTGCGGTTGCCACACCACCGCAAACGGTTTGGTTTTGCGAGAGCGTCAGCTGAGGAATTGGATTTACGGTTATGGTGTAAGTAATTGCAGGACCACTGCATCCGTTTCTTGTCGGTGTGACGGTGTAGGTGACTGTTTGAACCGCATTGGAACTGTTCGTGATTGCCATTACGGGTAAATTTCCACTCCCTGATGCCGTAAATCCCGTGACAGTAGGATCACTGGCCACACCGGTCCAAGCATAAGTAGTGCCCGCCAAATTGGAGGTCCAGGTTACAGCAGCAGTACTGGCTCCCGAACAAATGCTTTGACTTAAGTTGTTATTCGTGATGGTAGGAGTTGGATTGATGGTAATGACAAAACTTACTGTGGTACCCGGACAGTTGTTAAACGTAGGAGTTACCGCGATGTTGGTAGAAACCGTGGTATTGGAATTATTCGCTGGAGCCGTCCAAGGACTCATTTGCCCCGAACCGTTGGGAGGGGAACCGATTCCTGCAGGATTACTGCTCACCCACCCGAAGCTTGCTCCGTTTGGATTAGAAACAAAGACAGGGGGTGTGATGGTGGCACCCGGACATACCGCTATTGGACTAAAGGGGCCCACCACGGCTACTGGCTGCACCACTACTTGGGTTGTGACTGGCGATCCAGGACAACCATTCGAAGAAGGAATAAAGGTATAGGTAACCGTTTGAGGAGCATTGGTGTTGTTCGTTATTGCCGTGGTTAAGGTCGCACTGCCGCTGCCTGGATTGAGGGTTCCGCTTGCCGTTCCTGTTACACCCGCAGGAAAAGCCGCCGTCCATGCAAAAGAAGTAGGATTGATCGTAGAAGTAACATTTATAACCGTGTTGCCTCCGGAGCAGATTGGTCCAACCGATTGTGGAGCGGTTGCTACCGGTAAGGGATGAACGGTAATGTTTATTGTCGCCACCGCCGGGTTACAAGGCCCTGCCGGATCATTGGTCGTAAGGGTAAGGGTTGCAGTTCCAGTAAAATTAGCAGGAGGCGCCCATGTGGCATTTAATGCGTTCGCATTTGGTGTGAAAGAACCACCAACACTGGAAGTCCAAGTAGCACTTGAAGCCGCCCCCCCTATAGAACCATTCAACGCCAAGGTACCGTTCATGCATGCGCCATTTGGATAGGCTCCAGCACTTGCAGTTGCCACAGGGTTGAACACCAGCGTTGTAGTAGCAGAAACGGCTTGACAAGGGGCTGCTGGCTGCCCGGAGGTTAAGGTAAGTATGATATTTCCAGCGTATCCAGCGGGAGGGGTGTACGTTGCATTTAAGGCACCGGAATTAGCCCCTCCGGATCCAACGGGATTAAACGCTCCTCCGGCAACGTTGGCCGTCCAATATCCGGTCACTACCCCTCCTGTTACGGTTCCGTTAAGTGGCACAGGGGTATTCAAGCAAAACGGCCCATACGAACCTGGAGTAACAGTTACAGGATTATTAACCACCACGGTCGATGCCACCGTGGTTGGACCGCACTCATTGGTCGCGGTAAGGTTGAAGGGAAAGGGACTACCCGTAGAAGACGGATACGTTACACTTCCCGGATTCAGGGTGTTGGCAGTGGTAGGATTAGGGATACTCCCTGCTGGAATGGTGTTTCCGGGGTTGAAATCCCAAGCGTAAGTATTAGGTGACGTTCCATAACAGTTGTTCATAACAATGGTGGGCGAAATGGACCCCCCAGCGCAAATTGGGCCCACGGCATTGATGGTAAATTGAGGAGGTCCTTTGATGGTGATTTGTTGAGTAAAAGTATCTGCAAGGCATGAATTCCCGATCACATTATTCGCCAAAGCGGTGATGAGTTGCACCGTGTAAACACCCGGACCGGTAAAGTTAAAACTGGGTGCGGCAAGATTCGAGTTTGCTGGTTGTACCGCAGGCCCCCCTTGAAACCCACAATTTTGGGGATTAGTTGAAGTAACGCTCCAGTTGTACACATTGCTGTTGGCACACCCGGGTACACTTGAATTATTGGTAGGGGTTATCTGAACCGGAACGCATGCGGTCGCTTGGGGCAAGGTGAAATTTGCGACCGTAGCGGCAACCACGCAAATGGTTTGAACAGTTGAATCAACCCCACAATCGTTTCCAACATGTAAAGTGAGCTGATAAGTCCCGGGGGCAGTCCATGTTACAGGTAGCTGTAAAGAACCTTGCGACCAAGATTGCCAATCATAACCAAATTGAGAATTTGGCAGAAAACCATTGCTAGCACCCAATGTCGCTCCGGCGCCAACCGTGTACCCTGAATTGGGTGTAATGGTCCAATAGTGACCATATAATGTGTCGCACGATCCGGAGGAAACATTTGACCCCGGATCAGAAATATCATTGTACTGAATAGTTTGATTCACGCAAACCGGCGAAAAAGGGGCAGGCGAAGCAACAAAATTGGCATCCACGCTATTCGCCACAGATATTGGTCCTATTGCTCCAAAAGTTCCTTGAGGACTACACCCATTGATTGCCAAAACTTGAATAGCATAGGCGTTTTGATATACTGATGATTGAATAGTAGAGTTTACGCCACATGAAGTATTCGTGAATTGATGAAAAATAGTATCCAAATTATTCGGCCCCAGTCCATTGATAACAGTTGTTGGTGAACCATCGTTATAAATTATTTGAAATGTTGTACCTATAGATGGTGTAGTTGAGGCCCCTAATGTAAATGAATAATTATTTGGTAGGCACGAAGATGAACCAGATCCTGCTAAGGTAATAGCTGGCGCAAAATTACCAACGTAAACTTGATACGTAGAGGTGGTAGAACAGCCCCCAGGAAATGTTACGGTGTAAGATAATGTATAATTACCTTGTCCCATATAAGTATGCGCCCACTGCGGGGAAGTAGCCGCAGGATTTGTTGAAGTTGTATTGTCTCCCCAATTAATCAAGTAAGTAGTACCCGCTGGATTTGAGGCCATGTTTGGATCGGTAAACGAAAAGTTACCGATAGAGCTCCCACCACATTTACGAAAAATAGTTGCGCCATTATAAACAATACTTGAATACTGCCCAATATTCTGCATCGTTAAAACTGCCAAAGGTGCGACATTGTTTGTAACAATTATATTTACCGTTGATGTAATACCAGCTCCAAGACTTAATGTCGTTGTAAAATTACCAGCATTGTTATATGTTACTGTATGCGGGCCAATTTGATTTGAAGTATTGGGAGTTCCACCTTGAAATGTCCAATTGTAGTTTGTGTTGTTATTGGTTCCAGTTGAAGTATTGGTGTAAGTTATAGTATTACCCTGACAAATGCTAATCGTATTGTTATTTCCAGCAGGTGAGGTGGAAAAAGATGCGGTAGCTTGTGCCAGCGCCAACAAGGGCATAAACAACAAAAAAACTAACGCCTTCAACGGATTCATAGATTAGGTAAGCGAAATTACGAATAATAACTATAAAAAAGCCTTAATCTCGCGGAATCTTAACGGTCATTTGCGTTCACGGTTGCTTGATCTTTTTGTTGGAAATGTGAATATAATATGGTCTTAATGTCTCCCATCGAGAATGCCTCTAAATCGCGCCCTAACAGGGAGTCTCAATAATTCAGTGCGTAGCCAAAAATTACATTGACAACCTATTTAAATAAAGCCAGACTTGAGGAAAAAAAATCAGCTTAAAAAACAAAGAAGTATTGCGTTGAGATGTACTAATTTCTGCGAACCGGTTGCTCTTGGATTATTTCCTGTTTGACCCATTTCCCATCTTTCCAATAGGATTTATTGCTCCCCGGAAAAATCACATGGTCTTCCGGATGTTGAATATCTTCCTTCCAATGAGGTTCATTGTTGATGACGAAGGTAAGATTAGAAGTATACCAATACCTGCTGCCATCGGGAGTTAATGTAATCGTCAACAAGGCAAGGGCGCCATTTTCATGGGATTGACGCAAATCTGTAATGCTTGAATAGCTTGAACGGATATCCTCGATCGTGAATGTTATCTGACCAAAGGGGTCATACAATCGAACAAAACGCATATTTTCGGCATTCCAATAGGTCATCACCACGGAAGGTTTACTTGAATTTTTATAGTAATAAACCGTAGAATCCATGGGTTTTTGTCCTGCTGACAAACGATCCTTTTCCGCGGCAGTTTTTGCATCACGCAGGTTGGAACAAGCTACCGCCCATAAAGCAAGGCTTAATCCTAAAAATTGGCTCAAAAGCCTATTTGGTCTTTCCATCATATGGTTCAATGTATATCGAAGATGGGTTGAAATGGTAAAAACCGATTAATAACGCCCAATTAATGAATCTTTCAATAAAAAAAAACGGAACCTCTTAGGGTTCCGTAACCAAGTCAAATTATAATCACTATTGAATAATCCGTCTTGTATCCAAATCAATTTGGTAGGTTTTGTTTCTGCGCTTAGTGGTTGCCTCTGCGATGTTATCGCAGGTTCCATTACCAAAATCTAGAAATACACCACGAGTTGCACTACCAATATCAACTTTACCAGATAATGGATATTTACACTGACCTGGTTTCAGAACTATCTTTTCAGTTATGGTATGTGGGATTTCTATTCCTCTTCTGCCAATGGCAGTTCCTGAACCGGTCACATGAAATTCATCGTCGCTAATATCACAGGTGGAAATTCCTGAAATCCATTCGCGATATCTTGTAAAATTTCTGCTGCGTGTGAATTCTGAACTACTTGCCGTGATATCTCCTGTTATTTTAACAACCATATTACCTAGATTGTTGGGGCCGATATTTTCAGCATCTCGAGAGCCTTCTATTTTGACCTCGTTGATATAAAAATTATCAAATGTCATGGTTCTCGTATTTCCCGTAACACGCATATCACCCGAAACATTGATGATTATTTTCCCTTTTTTTGTGAGTCCATTTTGTCCAACACATCCCGTTCCATAATCAATCGTAACTATTTTTGGAAACGTATTGGAAGTTTCAGTGACCACTGCGCATGGAGCTAAAAGTGATGCATAATCAAAACCACAGGGGTTGGAAGCAATTTCCTCTTCAATTAAGAAATCATTATCATTCATCTCCATTTTTAATACATCCTCCGAATCAGATTGCGTTTCTTCGTTAAACTTATTACATGAAGCAAGGTTGAACAAAGTACTTGCAGTAAATACCAAATAAAAGATTTTTTTCATGATATAAAATTTTATTGTTTTGATTGTTTGAGGACTATTTTAAGAAAAAGGTTGGTTGGGCTAATTTTTATTTTTTAAAATCATACCTAAATCCAACCAAAATACTTGACCCAGCCATTCTAATAGAATATCCATTTGCATTTATAAATTGATCGAGCGGGACAAAATATCCGGCTTCGCTATAGAAACTCCAATTGTTTTTTGCAGATGTTTCAATACCAAGAGCTAACATTCCTTGTAGAATCAATCGGCTGTTTGGACGATTTAAATTGAGCTGGATATTTCGTGTTATTCCGTTTTCCATAACATCAATAGAAAGGGATCTCCTTCCCAAAAACTCCATGTTCAAACCTGTTTTAAAATATGGTGATAATCTTTCATCTGTAAATCGATAAGTGATTCCTATAGGAATAGAATAGAGTAAAAATGCATGGTTCAATCTGATTTTGTAAATTCCAGCTGTACCGTTAGTGATGCTTTGAAGGAGTATTGGGTCGGAGGTACTTGCCTCTCCGGAAGTAGTTTTCAATCGAATATCATTGGTTGTCGGTTCGATTTGTAAATATTTAAAAAACCAACGGGATTGAAAATCTCCTCCCGCCAATTGAAAACCCGTATTTAGGGAAATTCTTTTTTTTATGTGGTAGTTTATGGTTGTTTGGAAACCAAACTTGGGTAATGAAGCTCGGCGTTCACCAACAGCATTCGAGTAGTTACTACCGCTATTAAACGTGCCGGATACAATTCGGATGTTTCTTCCAACTAACGGCGCTAGTTGAACTGAAAAGTAGGGCTTGAATTCTAATGCTTCTTTCTTAATTAATTCCAATTTTTGTGGCAATTTCGCTGTAGAAAGTAATTGAATTGGCAACAAATTTAAACGTATGGACGTGTCTAAATTTCGACCGTTTTCAGAGAGCCTTTGCGTGTACTCCGCGGTTATTGTTGTTTCATTTGCGGTTTTTTTATGTTTTGAAGAGTCTTGATTTTTATTTCCACTGATTTCTGTACTTAAATTAAATTTATCCCTTGAAATAGGGTTTTTATTTTGATGTTGTTTTTCGTTTTCATACATCCTCGTTTTTCCAAATTTATCTGATTTACTGATGGATACGTGGCTCTGATTTTTTATTTGAGTTGATTCACTTTTTTTCGAGTTAATCGAATCGAACAATTTGAATTTATTGGCTGCGCTTGGCGTTTGATTAACCCTATCTGAATGCTCATTTTTCTCGGTCAAAATTACCTTATGATGGGAATTACTACTCAGGCTCTTATCAGAAATGTTTGCATCAATTGGATTATTTTGAACTGCATTTTTCGATTTGATCTTTTTATCAGGATTCGGCGATTTTCGTAAGAAGAAGATTCCCAATCCTGAAATCAGTAATGTGGATATAATGATTAATGGACTGATTAATCTTACCTTTTTTTCTGCGAAAATAACATGCTCAATTGCTTTCCAATTTTCATCTTTCGGCAACTGGCTGTCCTCTTCAAATTGAGAAGCCAATGCTCCCCCCCATTCATCGTTCGATTGCATAGTATCTTTATTCATGTACCATTTTTTTAGCGATTACAATTTCTTTTTCTAATGCCTCTCTTATCTCTCTTCGAGCATGAAAGAATTGCGATTTCGAGGTCCCTTCTGCAATTGAGAGCATTTCAGCTATTTCTTTGTGTGTAAAACCATCAATCGCATGAGCAACAAAAATTTGCTTTCTCCCAGCAGGCAATCTTTCAATAAGAAAAGTTATTTCCTCTTTATCCAAAGATTGGAGCATCGAAATATCAATAGGTTCATACTTTATTTCAATATTGCTATTCGCTAATTTAGTCTTACGAAAACTTGATAAAATACAGCGAACGGTAACCTTGCGCATCCAACCCTTAAAACTTCCTTGCGATTTAAAAGAATGAAGATTTCGGTAAATTGTAATAAAACTTTCTTGTAGACTATCTTGTGCGTCCACCACATTTTTGTGATAACGCAAGCAAACGGCATATAGCCAACCTTTATTTTGTTCATATAATTGCTCGCAAGCTCGCTGGTTTCCCTCGATACATGCTTGTATCAATTCCTCTTCCGTCAATTAATCACGAATTAATTTTAGTTTACTGATGCAAAAAAATGTGAAATAGTTGGTTTTCCATTTAAAAAGAAATATTGGGCTTCATTTAACCCTCCCCCATAGCCGTTCGTTCGCCTCCCAAAAGCGAAGATCGGTAGGTTCGATGTAGGAACCTTCACCAGTATAAACGTAGCCATCGACGATGTACCTTCCCCAGTACATTAACACGGATATTTCTTCTCCTTTGTAGGTAAAGTTAAGTTCAAAATGCGGATTATGCGGGGCCGGAAATTCACTGGAACGGTAAGGGCCAACAAGGTACGTAGCATTAAAAAAAACTAACAATCCTTCGATCATTTTGGGGTGTAATGCTATTTTTTTACCGGCATTATAATTAGGAACGCTGAACGGCACATTCTGGTTGTACGGATTATAATAGAGAGAATCCAAGGGACGAATCGTTGCATTGCTGATTTCGCTAAGGATCCAACCCGGTTTAGTAACGGTTTTAGCAGTAACCTTCCTGTTGCACAAGCCCAGCGTGTAGAAGGTACCCACTTTTCCATTTTTAATCCGCGGCGAAGGCAACTCCAAAAATGAAAGGAAACAGGAATCCGTGCTCAACGAATAATTACCGCCAAGGGTAACGAGCTTCCCTTGCTTCTTAATTTCAAATAAAGAATAAAATGATCTAGCGGAGGTCCTGTCTATAGGGAATATCCCGGGCGTTTCTTGCACTTGCTCAAAACGAACCAGGTTCACCTGAAATGAATCGATGGTCCAAGTTTTTACCACCTGACTCGAGCATACCGATGCGTGAATGATGATCCAAAAAACCGTTAAAAAAATACGGGCATTCATTAGGAAATTAAAGGTAAAGAAATTATTTCAATCAAAGTTATACGTAAACTTCATCCGTATTTTTTAGCTTTGATTATGAATCAATGGTTGCGATGGAACCTCGCTCAGAAGGTAATTCTTTCCGTAATTCTCCTCCTGCTGTGCATCCCGTGGCTGGAACAGCTCGACGGCAAAGCGGTATTTCATTGGACAATCTTCGACTATATCACCGCGTTTGTACTCCTTTCAACCTTTGGTTTTGGGGTAGAATATCTAGTGCGAAAAACAACGTCTAAAAAAGGAAAGTTCCTGATTATTTTGGTGCTGACCTTATTTTTTATACTCCTTTGGGCAGAATTAGCAGTGGGTATTTTTGATTCTCCGATTGCAGGAGATTGATATTAGAAAGTTAACCAATGGGTTAACATTCTATCCCTCGGTGAGGAGTTAGAAGAATTAACCCTCTTAAAGCTTAATCTTAATCCCAAAATTAAACACGATGCCATCAAGCGGTGCCCAAACCTCGGTAAGTTGAGGTGTATTATTGGGTCCTGAAATTAAACTAGCAATGTTGGTTTGACGGTAATTGAATATATTTTCAAGGTTTCCGAAAAAAGTAAAACTCTTGTAATAACGTTCTACAACGGCACCATAGGTCCAAAACGTTGGGGTAACAAAACCGTTGGTCAAGGTTTGGGAACTTTTCAGTTCATAATCAAGCCCAATTCGCCACTTATTCGGCAACGCATAAAGCAAATCTCCTTTTAAACTATGTCTTGGTGTTAATGTCAAAACGGATTGCATCCCGTTAAAATAATTGGTTGCATTGGTATACGTATATCCTGCAAAAAAGACAAAATCATAAAATCCTAATTTAAAGAATGTTTCACCGCCAAAACTTGTTGTGAAACCATCGGCATTTGCAAATTCGAAATTGGAACCATTTAATTGAAGTACCAATGGATTTCTTAAATACGTATAAAAGAACATTTGGTTGATATTGACCCAGATTTTTTCTGTTATGTTAAATCTATACCCGATATCCGCATTTCCACCATAAGACTGCTCTGCTTCGGTCGCATTTCTATTAATTGGCAATACATTTTGATATCCTAACAATTCTGCTTCCTGATTAAATATGCTTGCATTTCTATACCCTAATCCGCCACCAATACGTGTCGTTAGTTTATTCGTCCATTTGAACAAAGCGGATATTCTTGGAAGTATATGTATCTTCTGATTAAACACATAGTCGCCTCTTAAACCGCTTTCTATGGATATTTTCTGGCCTATATCAAATACATAATTAGCGAAGGCACCAACGGTTTGGAATTCCTCATTTCTTAATACAAGACTTTGTAAGGGTGTTTCTTTGAAATCATCGGTATAAACGTTCAACCCTGTGATGAATACATTTTTGTTTTTTTTCTTGGTGTAAGATACTTCAGAAAAGGAAGAAACCTGGTTGCCAGCAAATCGATAATCACCTTGCAAAAAGGTTGGTCTTATTAGTAAGTTTCTCTCAAAAAAATTGAAAGAATTTCGAAAGGTGAGGGTTTGATTTTCTGATACCTTATGCTCAAATTTGGTTTGGGTTGTCATTCTGCTTACTTCATTTTTTTCTTTGTAAAAATTCGAAGCTGTGGCAGGTTCATCCTTTAATATCTTTAAATCTCCACCTTGTCTTGTTTCAGAAGTAAACGTACCACCAATACTCAACTGATTTTTATCTGAAATATAGAATACGATCTTAGGATTAAAATTATACTTTGTGAGTTCTGGTAAATCGGAAAACCCATCACTGTCCGCATCAAAAATTTGATGGGTATTGCGTTGCGCCAATAGGGTAAAGCCAATTTTTTCATATTTCCGACTTGCAAACATGTTTATATCCATCGCACCAATGTGAGATCCGTTGAGGTGCAAAATCGTTTCATCACTGGTTGGCTCTTTACTGATGATATTGATTAAACCTGAAATTGCACCTCCTCCATATAAGGTAGATGCACCACCTTTGATATATTCAATTTGTCTCAAGTCAAGGGGTGGGATTTGCATGATGCTCAAGCTACCTGAAAACCCACCATATAAAGGAAATCCGTCCTTTAAAATTTGGGTATACCTCCCATCCAGGCCTTGGATTCTTACATTGGCCGTGTTACTCGTTGCAGAGGTTTGCTGCACTTGAATACCCGTGCTATGTGTGAGTAAATGGGCTATTTTACTCGGATCCATGGTTGCGGCCTCATCTATTTCTTCTGTAAGTACTTCTACCCGAGTAGGTATTTTTGCGATGCTTCTATTGCTTCTTGTTCCTATAACTACCACTTGTTCTGTTTCTGAAGTGGATGGTTCCATATACACCAATGGTAGCGCTACATCCGAATGAAAATCAATCGTTAATTCCAATTGTTGGAAACCAATGTAGGAAAAGACTATTGTTTGTTTTCCATTCGGAACATTGGATATCGTGACTTTACCGTTTTTATCCGCAACTGCACCCAAGGTGTAACCCTTTACTTTTGCCTTTGCGCCTGAAAGAAATTCATTAGCCGCACTGTCTTTTATGGCAGTAGTAAAGGTATTTTGACTATACGCCAATGAATGCAGGAGCATTATAAAACCTAATATAACTTTCTTCATATTAAGACATAAATAAATCATAATTAAAACCAATAATTTGGATAAAAAGTATACCCGTTCTTTTAATGCAATTCACACTAAAACTCAAGGACACATGGCATTATAATCAATCACTGCCTCCTCAAATGTACAGGTTTGATACTTAGGGTTTTCGAAGTACTCCTTTTTGTATGGCTCACACTCAAACATGTACTTCCGGATAGACTTCAAGGATTTTATTGCTTTTAATCCATCTACCTCATATACGGTACCATCGGGCATGGTCACGTGACGCATGTACATTCCTTCTCGGGTTTCTTTCATTACGCCTTGGGAATTATAAGATCCATCAAAATTTTCCTTTAGTCGGAAGCTCGTGGTTACGTCATCAAACACATCCACTCGAATTTTTCCATGAACTAATCGTTTTCCGTACCTGTAATACCCATCCGGTTTATCGAGTTGGAGCGGCATGCGCAAGTACATTGCACCGTCTTGACACAGTATTTTTATCACTGGAATTTCATCCTTCTTTAATCGAATAACTTCGTTAGCAATCGTAACATATTCTAACTCGATCATTTTTCCTTGCGCATTGGTATTGAAAAAATTAATGCTACTGCAAGGAACTGAATCGTTGTTGGTGATAAAGTAATTTTGCGCAAAACACGCCGTACTAACAAAAAACACTATTCCGATAAGCGTTGCGGGTGCGTTAAATGGCATTGACTTCATTTTTATTGATGGTTTTTAAGAGAATCACATATGGTCCTTCAATTATGCCACAAAAATACCCAAAATTATACGAGATACGAGTTAGCCTTGTGATTGTATCGTTGAATCATCAACTTTCAATCGCTCCGGAGTTAGCGCCCAAATCACGTAAAAAATTGCTGCGCCAATGAAGGTCCAGAGGACGTCGTTCCAGTCGAAATGTAATTTCTTTGAGGACGTTTGAATGAATTCCCACGCAAGTAGCCCGCATAGCGAAATGAGGTTTGCGGTAATATAATTTTTCTGGTTTAACCATTTGCTCGAAGTCTTCAATTGCATGATAAACACGACGAACAAGGCGGGTATTCCAATTGCCGGAAAGAAGTTAGGAGCAATACCTAAGAAATAACTGATGATAGCGCTCTCACCCGAATAGTGTGGCCGGATATAATATGATACCGCTTGAAAACAGAGGAAGCACAGGGCAAAAATACTGAACCAGTAGTAGGTGGTTTTAGCGTTGAGATGCTTATTCTTCATTCGATGGGTATACGCTGTTTGAAAAAATATACTGATGATACCCTTGCCCAAGATGGTCTCCAACGATATTAAAGTAACATGCATTACCGCCGCCAAACGGAGCGATGATGAGGGGCTCTTGCAACACTACTTTTTTAATCTCCCAACCACTTGGCAGCACTACATTGGTGTCTGGAAGGCCATTTTCGGTGGCATGCATTGCATAATAATTCCCTTTGTTATCTGTCAATTGAAAAATATGATCGGTAAACCGGACGGCTTGGCATTTCTGGATGGTCTTCACTACTAAATGGCCCTTTGCTGGTTTAAGCATGTCTGTTTTGCCGCCAATAAAATCGACACAAATCGGTTGTGCCATTTCTATCCAGGTATACTCCCTATATGTTCGCTCCCTGATGCAATCCGCTGCTTTGCAATTGACATCCGTATTCGGCGAACGGTAAAAGGCAGTTTGTTCAAAAAGTATATGTCGGTCAATATTTTTTTGATAGGGAAAGGCGACGTTGAATTGATCCCATTCGTCTAACGGCATGGGATTGCTGCCACCACTGATTACTACGATCTGTTCTTTTTGATTGATCAACTCCTTGGCAAACCCAATGCTTCTCCAAATCAGAGAATCCGGCAACGCAGATTGTTCGGTAGAAAAGTGCAGGCCTACTTGCTGAGCCGTCTTTATACCGCAGGAGCTTAGGACGAGCACGGCAATAAGTATCAAAGAGAAATAGCGTTGTTTCATTTAAAATAGCATAGAACAAACCAAATGTACTACAACAAATCGTTTTATTAATTTTATCCAAATCCAAATATGAACTACCACAACAAAATATTCAGGCCTATATCCAATACAGCCAACGGAGAGACGTCAGAGCTGACCGTTTTTCATTACACGCAAACGGGGCAAATTCTAACAGCAGAATATGCGGGCGGGCAAATTCAACAGGGTCATTTAATTGGTTTGGTAGATGAACTCGGGAATATCGATATGCGCTATCATCAAGTAAATGTCAACGGCGAATTAATGACCGGAACTTGCCAATCTATGCCTGAAATATTACCCGACGGAAAAATCCGCCTCCACGAGTGTTGGGAATGGACATCCGGTGACAAATCTAAAGGCACATCAATCATTGAGGAAGAATAAGTTCATTGAGATAATGGAACATTCAAGTACCCCATATAATAGAATTAAAAAAATACAAATGAACTAATTAACCATGAATATGCTCACCATCTCTCTTCTCCTCAACATCCTAGTTCTCATACCTATTTGCTACCTGATACTGACCAATAATGTTAGAATGGTCGAAACATTGGGTGAATTCAACCCAGCAAGAGGAATTCTATTAGCGATTTATATGACGATACTTATAGCATCTATTGGCTTATTGATTTTTCCCGACACCAAATTTTCGATTGCACTTTTACTCATGCAAATCGTGTATAAACTCCTTACGCCAGTTACGGTAAAAACCCTGAAACACCCGTTTGTGATCAGCAATATTTTGATTGCTGTGGTGCATTTGGTGACGATTTATTCTTTGCGGTAATCTTTTGTCTTTCGAAGTAAGCTTTCTGGACTATCCTGACTCTCGCTTCGCTCGGTCAGGATGGTCCGCCGCGGCGGATTATGGGGGGGCTTACCCATTTAGTTGTCTTCCAGAATTTTCAATAGACGTTGGTTTAAATACAATTTTTCTTTTCCAACTTTTATTGATTTCAAAAATCCGTTTTCTTCTAAGGTCATCAAATAATTGCCAACTGTTTTAGGGTTTCCGAAATTTTCATCGATCAAATGTTGGCGTTTGGTATAAGGCAAGCGAAATAAAATCTCCACCAAATCTTTCGAATAAATTTTGGGGAGTTTTACTTTGATTTCATCTGCCGTCTTTGTCATGGCGTCTACAGTTTTATTCAATCGCTCAATACCTTTGGTTGAAGTTTCTTCTATCATATCCAACATATACAAAATGTAATTTTCCCAGTCGTTGTTTTCGGTTACATCCCGCAAACGCTTGTAATAATCCACTTTGTTTTTTATGATGTATTCACTCAAATAAATTGCTGGTGTGTCGAGCAGGCCCGAAAGTTTGAGATACAACAACAATAAAATTCTTCCTGTTCTTCCATTACCGTCAGAAAATGGATGAATTGCTTCAAATTGATAGTGCATTAACGCCATTTTGATAAGTGGGTCAATGGTTTGAACTCCGTCTTTATCGACAGCAGGTTCGTTGATGAACTTTTCTAAGTTTGCCAGTTTCTCACGAATAATTGCGTCACCCATTGGTGGCGTGTAAATTACTTCGCCTTTGGAGTTGCTTAAGGTTGTTCCTGGCGTGTTGCGTATAGCAGCCGTATTCTGTTTTATACACTGAACAATACTTATACAAAGGTTTGTTGTGATAAATGGTTTCTTTTTTATTTCATCCAACCCAAGCCATAGCGCTTCTTTATAACTCAATACTTCTTTTGTGGAAGAATTTTCCACTTTTTTGTCGGCAACTAATGATTTATAAATTTCATCGTTTGTTGTAATGATGTTTTCTACTTCCGAACTTGCTTTTGCTTCTTGCAAATAAATCGTATCTAAAAACAAGGTTGGATTTGGCAAATTCATCAAGGTTCCGTTCAGATGAGCCAATGCTCTACCTGCAGAAATAGTTTTGCGTAGAATGCTTTTTGTTTCAATGTCTGCCTTTGGAGGTAGCAACGGTAAGTCGTTGTATGGTATTTCTCTTTTGAATTTACTCATTTTCTTTAAGTGTAAATTTTACGCCTGCAATTAATACAAGGGTAAAAATACTAAAAAAATACTCTCGTTTGATAAATGCGGGTAATTTTTACTCTTGTTTGTTTTTTATCTGTTTTGAATAATCATGAACTGTATTAAATGAGAATTTGGCTCATTTCACTTCTGATGGACGTAAAAAGGCGGCTTAACAAGGAAAACCTTAGACCACGAAGCGTTCTTCATCGCTATCGTTCTCATTCTGTTTCTGAAAGAAAAGCGCCTGAATTTCAGAGCGAGAAGCAGTCCGTCTTAAACGGAGAGAGCGAAGGAAAAAGAAAAAGCGCCATCACTTTCGTAATTGCGCTTTTCTTTTTAGTAGCGGGTGAGCCACAAATTTCTAACTTCTTCGAAGGATATGAAATGGTGGTTGATCTGTGGAAATATTTGAATAGGCGACACGAATAGATTTTATGCGGAGTTATAAGCTGTATTTAACCACATATCCAGCAACAGCTGATTCAGAAGCATAAATAATAACGGTGGTAAGATTTGGTAATGATATAGCCAGCAATAGGGGCTTAGCGGAAATTGCTTTGCCACCGACAACTCCTGAAACTGGCGTAAATAACGCAGCATGTGTGTGATGTTGCATTAAGTCTTGTATCGATTAGGATACAAACTTCTGAAATGAAAAACTGTGAAAAAGGCGGAAGAGGGAGTGTAAATCTCTAAACGGGTGTATGTAAATATATGAAGGTTAATTGTTATTTTCGAAAGCAATAAATAAGAAAAATACAACTGTAATTGCAAAAAGAAAAAACGACACAAAGTTTCGCATATCACTCCATTACTATATGGCTAGGCGAAGATTTGTTTCGTGTATATAAAAGTTATGCGTCATGCTTTAGAAGAAAACACTCATTTGAAACAGCCTAATTGATAACGAGAAATGATTGAAATAAAAAAATATTTCCAAAAAATGGTTGCTATTTCTGAAAAAGATTGGGGGTTCTTTTCATCGAAACTTATAAGACGTGAATTTGCCAAAAATTCAATAATTTTAAAAGTAGGTCATAAAGAAAACTACTTATCTTTCATTGAGAAGGGAATTGTTAGAAAATGTATTCCTCAAGAATTTGATGATATAACTTTTGAATTTGCATTCGTCAATAATTTTGTGTCCGCATATGATTTTTTCTTGACACAAGAACCATCAACTTACCAGTTAGAAACCTTAACAGACACTATACTCTGGAGTGTATCGTATACTGACTTAGAAATAATTTATGACAAAACGGAAATTGGCAATACTATAGGAAGATTGGCAAGCGAAGACCTGTTTATGAAAAAATCTAAGCGAGAATTATCTTTATTAATCCA
>DBCM01000029.1 GCA_002293045.1 Flavobacteriales bacterium UBA958
CTCGTGTAACTTTTACCTGAAGCGAATTGTTTTAACTGAAACTGCAAGTTTGAAGAAAAGTGATTATACGAAGGTGGTTCATGCGCATCAAGTAAGCCTCTACCGGTTTGCGCTGAATTTTCTGGGATCCTCCGAGGATGCCAGAGACATCGTACAGGATGTTTTCGAAAAACTTTGGTTGAATGTCGATCGAATTGATCATGATAAAGTTAAAAGTTGGATGTTTACATGTACACACAACGCGATGCTCAACTTCATCAAACGAAGAGCGCGCATTGACTACATGCAATCCATTCATCTTCAAGGGAACACCCAAGTGGATTCTTTTGAATTTGAAAGTAACGAAATCATTGAACAAACGGTTGGCATGCTCCCTCCCTTGCAAAAAAGCATTTTGTTGATGCGAGATTTAGAGGGCTACTCCTATGAAGAAATTGGAGATATGCTAAATCTAAATCCTTCTCAAGTCAAAGTGTACTTGTTTCGCGCAAGAGGAAAGGTGAAAAATCAGTTAAAAACCGTTCACTATTTCGCTTGAATTCTCCAACCCACGAAAATATTGATCAATGGCTGTTCGATTTAATCGAAGGCAACCTTTCTGAGTCGCAAGAACAGGAATTGCGTATTTTTCTCTTACTCAATCCGGAATACGAAGCAGACTTAGAGGCCTGGGAAAAATCACGTGTAAAGTTTCCAATCGTCGATGCGGAAATGGTCTCCTCCTTCAATTTTGGCGTGCAAGAAGAAACCGAAAAACGCAAAAAACGTCCCCTCGGTCTATGGTTATTATCCGCCACCTATGCGCTTATGTTGATTTTTAGCTTGGTGTATTTGGGTAATTCATCCAATGCAGCAACTAATAAACAAGCAAATAAAAAATCCTTTGTAAGTGCGAGCTTCTCCAAGAAGGCTCAAACCATCCAGCCGCGTAACCAAAGTTCGCATGCATCGTATGCTCAAGCCGAGGCTTTTAATCATCAATACCAGTCAAATTCGAATCCCTTGACGAAAAACTTATTGCGTTCAAACAATTATAATTCCACCCCAGCGTTTTCCGATCCGAATCAAGCTCTTGACTTGTTAGTAAAGGAACCTTCAACATTGAATCGCATCGACCGTATTGAATTGAACGCCCCGAAATCGAGTTTAATCGTGGAAACTACTGCCCAATTACTTGGGGAACAGGAAACCAAGACAAATCAAGGAGTTAAACGAAAAGTTAACATCACACTTCCTTCTTTGCACATCAGTAAAAACTCCATGTTGGCAAAGTATTTCAGAAAAGAAACAAGCAGCGCTACGATCAAAGATCGCGTTTTTGTAATCCAAGAAAAAAGTCACCTAGACATTGCCGAGGCTTTTGTAGGAAATCGTTCGCAAACCCGCTTTCAAACCATGAGTACTGCACGTTGGATTGGTACGGAAAACCAGAAATTAAGTCAACAAATTTCGGTGGATGGATATTCCAGAAATTTGCGAAGCGGATTCGGAGTGCTAGCAAACTACTCTGACTTCGGAAACGGCACCATTCAAGATTGGAACGTACGGTTGATTTATTCCCCGAAAGTAGCCCTTGGTAAGTTCATATTGTTTGAGCCTTCGATTTCGTATGTGGTCGGACAAAAATCGATTAATTCAACCAAAGCTATCAATCATTCTACCTTTGAATACCAGAGCCATCAAGTGCAGCAATTCAATTACGACCTAACTAAACCCATTGGTAATTCGTTGTATTATCGAGATATAAACGCCGGTATAAATATGAATTTGGGACCGGTATTTGTCGGAATGAACACACAAAACATCCTTAGGCATCAGGACAACATCCACACGAATAAATTTGATACCATCGACAGGGCGCATCAACAAACCAACCTGTATGTTGGAACCGATTTCTCTGCTAAAAAAGGTAGAATCATGTTTTCACCAATGCTTTCTCATTCCATTGTTCAAGGTACCCATTTCACCCAATTGGGAGCAAGTCTTCAACTCGGTAATGTGGTACTTGGTGGAAATTATGGCTCAAATTCATCCGCTGGAGCATTAATAGGTTACCAATCGAAAAACTTTTCCATAATGGCGCAAAGCTTTAAAACAAAGCCATTGACGAGCATTGAACCGCAATTTATGCATCAATTAACTGTAAGATTTAATACTAATATTAGTCGAAAAACAAGACGTTATTTATATTTGTAACTATGAACATGAAAAAAATCATCTTTTTGGCCTTGCTTTCTGTTGTTTCTGTGGACGTTGTTGCGCAAGATCCAACCTTTACTCAGTTCTATGCGAACCCGATTTATTTGAATCCTGCCCTAGCAGGTTCAACCGGCTGTCCGCGTGTTTCCATGAACTACAGAAATGAATGGCCGCAACTCACTGGAAACTACATTACCTACAGCTTAGCTTACGATAGCTATGTTAAAAGTATCTCTGGAGGCTTAGGATTTATTGCAACGCATGACCAACAAGGACGTGGAACAATCTCCACCACCATGGTAGGCGCCATCTATTCGTACAACCTTCGTGTAAACCGAAAGTTTTCGATGATGTTTGGTGCGAGAGCCGCCTATTATCAAAAATATTTAGACTGGAGTAAATTAACCTTTGGGGATATGATTGACCCACGTCGCGGATTCATTTATCAGACGGGTGATGTTCCCCGTGGAAATGGAAGAAGAGGCTATTTCGATGCTTCTGCTGGTTTTGTAGGATATACCGATATCTTTTACTTCGGCGGTGCTATACACCATTTGAATACGCCAGACGAATCCATGATCTTAGGAACAAGTAAACTTCCTATGCGTTTTACAGGACATGCCGGTGCAAACATAAAATTGGGAAGAAATAAATTTTCTAACTCAACCTCCATCATGCCAAATGTTATCTATCAATACCAAAACGGTTTTCAAGAATTAAACATTGGTACATATATCAAATATGAAAACTTCACTGCTGGTGTTTGGTACAGAAATCGGGATGCCTTTATTTTATGCTTAGGCATTTCAACCCCTAAATTCAAGGTTGGATATTCTTACGATATTACCGTTTCAAAACTTGGAAACGGAGTCTCTGGAGGTTCGCATGAAGTATCCTTAGGGTTCAACTTTGCATGTAAAAAGAAACCGAAGAACTTTAGAAAAATCAGCTGTCCTTCGTTCTAATATTCCGTAGCATCAAAGCGGAGTATTCCCCGAACATAGGTAGCCACTGAACGGTTATCTGCAGGAATGTTTTTCTCTGATATTGGTTTCTCACAGAGGAAAAACGTAGCCTCCATTCCCTGAATAAGCATTCCGCGCTTAGATTCACTAAACGACGCGAATTGCGGCCAAATGGTCATTCCTTTCAAGGCTGTATTTAACTCCAAGGCCTCCTTTGCCAAATACCCGTTTACCGGTTTATTCTCCAAATTTACGCGAAGCACTGCAGCCCGAAGTGTTAAAAAAGGATTTATTTCCTCAACAGGGAAATCTGTACCTAAGGCCAACATTCCGAATTGATTATATAACGATTGATACGCATACGCCCCTTTTAATCGTTCTTTACCGAGGCGACGTTCCGCCCAATCATGGTCAGAAGTTGCATGCGTTGGTTGTACGGAAGGAAAAACGGCATACGTTCCGAACAGATGCATATCCGACGGGTCTACGACCTGTGCATGCTCAATCCTCCATCGGTGATCTGGATTTTGTTCGAAAGCTCGCTTGTATGCATTTAACACGAGTTGATTTCCTTGATCTCCAATCGCATGGGTGTTAAGTTGGTAGTCCAACGCTAACGAACGCTCTATCCACATGGACAAGGTCTCGTTACTCGTTAGTTGCTGCCCTGAGAATCCTTTTCTGTCGGCATAAGGGGCTTTTAACAGCGCACCCCGCGAACCTAAGGCACCATCCATATACAGTTTGAAACTGCGAATGCTTAAATTCTTGTGCACCATGTGACCGTGTTTTTTGGCAAATTGATAATTCTCCTCGTTCGCCGTGAGCATGGCATAAATGTCTAGGGAAAGTTTGTTTTGCTCCACCATACGCTTGAGCAATGCTACTTGCCAACGCAGCAGTCCTGCCTCATGGACACCAGTGACACCAAATGCATAGAGTTTCTGTTGAATCTTCAACAACTCTGCTGCATATTCCTGTTCAGAAAAATCACTCAATTTCGCTTCCGGTATTGACATGTCGTTATCGATGAATAATCCAGTTGTAAACGGGCCTTCCAACAGTACGGTCTTCGAAGGGTTAATTTTATTTAGTAAGGCTTTATTCACCAACAAGGCATGACCATCAATTCGATAAACAGCTACGGGAATGGCGGGAAACGCCAAAGAAATCATTTCATTGGTAGGCATTTGATCCTCTTTCCATCGCGTTTGGTCCCACCCTCTTCCAATAATAAAGGTTCGTTTTTTATTTTTAAGGTAGATTTTTACTCGATCTACGACTTCCTCCATCGACGAACAATCGGTTAAATCAACGCCGAGATTTTGTTTCGCTAAAGAGAACATGTGTGTATGAGCATCCGTAAAACCGGGATAAATATCTTTCTGTTTGGCATCTACTTCTTCATCTGCACGATACTTATTTAATATTTGTCGTTCCGGCCCCACTTCAACAATGATTCCATCCCGAATCGCCATGGCCTCCTCGATGGTGTTCTGATCATCCATACAATGGATTTTGCCATTATGGACTACAAGGTCTACCTTTACCCCTTTCATACAGCTTGCTGTTGCTAAAATAAGCAACATAAATAGACTAAATTTCATATGTTTATGCTTAAAATGGTAGGCCAATTCCAAAATTTAGGGACGGAAGGAAGGGTCTTGGCATAATTTCTTTCATGGCGTTAATTTGCTCGCTTGCGGAGCCGGAAATCCCATAATATTGTGCACCTTCTATATAATACGAGGATCTATCTTGAAACACCCAGCGAGCTTTTTCTGGCAAGGCAGGATTTCGCATGGGAAATCCAAGGTCAAGCCGCACAATAAAAAAGTCTAAATCAATTCGCAAACCTGTACCTAAGGTAAAAGCAAGTTGCTTATAAAAATCGGGGGAAAAAGAAGCTCCTACCCGATTGTCATCGGTTCTACTGGTCCAAATATTCCCAAAATCGGTAAATACTACAGACTTCAACATTTTACTTAGTGAAAACCGAAATTCAACAGAGCCGCCGATACGAATATCCCCAATTTGCGTTGCAGTACCGGTAGAATCAAGGTAGCTTTTGTAAACCCCAGGACCGAGAAGTCGCGCCTTCCATCCACGATTATCGTTGGCACCACCGGCAAAAAAACTATAATCATAAGGCATGGAAGTGGTTGAATTTCCATAGGGTAAACCAAATCCTGCCATGAACTTTCCCGCCAGCTGTGTGGAGGCATTAAAGCGCTTCGTTAATACCAATTGATTATCGTTTCGAATAAATTCGGCGAAGACGTTGCCATAAAATGTATGTTGTCCCCCACTAATGGTATCGGCGTTTTTTGTTAAAAAGGCAAGGGTGTTTCCCGCGAGTGAAATCGAACTGGTCAGGTTAATATCCATGCTTGTTTTACGGGAGGAGTGCCCTTCATCCGCTACATAATCCTTATTCACATTTGAAAATTCAAATTGAAATTTAAAATCCTCCCAAATCAGCTGATTGCTGTAGGAATTTCTTAAAAACAAATCGCTCAAGGTGTTAATCTGATTCTGAAAGGCATCTGAATTATCGAATTGAACAAACTTAATCGTTGATGCAAAGGGCAAACCAAAGGTAAACACCTGAGTTTTATCAACTTTCCAACGCCACGTGTAGTTCATTTGGAATACCCGTCGAGTAAAGATATCACGTCGTTCGAAATTTAAGCCTGCACCAATCACTGTAATCGGCTTTTGACGTTTCGAGAGCAACCATACCGGGGTGGGAAAAAGACCGGGGATTTCTATTTTGAGATTGGGTCCGAACTCCAAGGTATTAAACGCCCTTCCACCCGTTGTCCCGTCATCGAAAACGATCGGTTGAGATTCAAATCCCCCTCCAAGCGTAAACGTAAACTTCTCCCCTCCGCGAAATACATTATTGTTGACGTAATTCATTGAAGCATTTACTCCTAATAAACCGAAGGATGAAGTAAATCGTGGCTCAAAGGAAAAGGATTGTTTCTTTTTAGGAACCAAAAAATAATGAACATTCACTTGGTTTTTTCCCGGAACCTCATAGAATACTGGCTTAATTGTAGTGAATAGATTCAATTGGCTTAAAAACTGATAACTTCTTTCTAGATACTTATCTTTGAAGTAATTCGTGGGTTCCAAGTAATTTTGAAGCTCGAGTAAATGAGGTCTAACACTGGGCTTGTCGCCATTAAAATGGACATCGACCATTCGAAATGGATTTAAATCATGTTTCGTGAGCGTAAATCGTTTAATGGCATTTTTGTCACATTTCAATTTTCGGTATTCATATACCTCTGTAGTTGCCAGGAAGGATGATTCTAATGCGTCTTTGGAAGAATTCATATTCTTTTCAGCCAGGTAAGTACTATAAGGCATATCAATGCGATTGGTATCACTCAAGTGAAAGATGACTTTATTCACGAAATAATCCTTAAATGCAACGGTAACGAAGCTATCAGAAATACTTCCGTGAGGTATGCGCCTTGGCAAAAACTCAAGCCCCAAGGTTACCGATTTTTTTTGCGAATTGGTATCCGCCAAGTAGCGTATGTTGGTATTTGTAAATCCAAACAAGGCCATGTCCCTCATTTCTCGAGCAACCAACTCACTGTGGTTTTTTAGCATATCTTCATCAAGTGTTTGATTTAATAGGGGGTGCTCGCCGGTCGCTTTAACTTGACGCGCTACGTAGGAGTTATACAGACTGGTTATCTTACTGGGTCCTTTCAAATAAATTGAGTCAATCATGTAGGGTTTTCCTGCATTCACAAAAAAGGTCACAGTCGCGGTACGTTTTCGATAGTCCTTATTAATTTCCGCCTGTACCTGCGACTCATAATATCCTTTTTTTCGCAATAAAATCCCGAGTTGCTCAATAGACTTAACGTACAAATTAGTATCGAAAATCACAGGTTTTTCACCGTATTTGAATTTCAACCATTCACGAAAAAACCTACGAGGATGCTCTACATCTTTCATCGGAATAATCTTTTCCGTGTAGTAGTCCCGTCCCTTCGCTCGGGCGCTTTCAATACGCGTTTGATTGATCCGATTCATTTTCTCTAAATTCCTCTGATTTTCAGCCAACAAGGCATCATTCTTTCGCTGACGTTTCGCTGCCACCTTCGCGGAATCGACGCTATTAAAAAGGGAGAGACGAAATGGCATCCCTATTAATTGCTGGTTCGGTTGCTGGCGAATCACTTCTTCTAAATCAGCTGTTGTGAGGGTTCCCCCGCTTTTTTGTAATTTCACCTCGTTATCTTGCAATAAATAAAATCCCTTTGGGACATTTTTTGAAACCTGACAACTGAAGAGGAGGCCCAAAAAACAGCAGGAAAAAAAGATTTTATTCACCATGGATACAACAAAATTAAGAATTTCAAGCAATGGAAAAGCTTACTTCAGCAGATATTAAGTGGATTCGGTCGCTGCATGATAAATCTGCGCGAAAAACGGAGGGTTGTTTCATCGTCGAAGGCCGGAAATTGGTAACAGAATGCCTGCATCAACAGCGTTTTGAGTTGGTTATGATTGTCACCGACTCTAACCTACCCTATGAATTTGAGCAGCTCACATCGTGCCCGATTAAGTCATGTTCGCCTAAAGAACTACAGCGAATCTCGACGCTCAAGAACGCATCATACGTATTGGCCGTGCTTCGCTTCCCTACAATCACAACACCCGCAAACGCCAAACGGTTGATTTGTGTCGATAACATTCAAGATCCTGGCAATTTAGGCACAATAATACGGATTGCGGATTGGTTTGGTATTCATGATATTGTTGCCTCAGAACAGACCGTGGATTGTTTTAATTCTAAAACCATACAGGCCAGCATGGGCAGTATATTTCGAGTATCCGTCACCTACACCAACTTAAGTGAATTCCTAAAATCGACTTCCTTACCAATCTATGGCGCGATGATGGACGGCACCTCTATTCAAGAGATGACGATGGAAACAGAAAGCATATTAGTTATCGGAAGTGAAGGAAATGGGATTAGTGCTGAGCTTATCCCGTACCTCACCCATCAACTTTCAATCCCGCGTTTTGGCGGGGCAGAATCCTTAAATGCGGCAGTTGCATGCGGGATTTTAGTCGCAAAATGGAATAGATTATAAAAAGTGATTGGATTTCCCTAAAAGGAATGTAAATTTGCGCTTTTACGCCCTACATGATTGATACCGACCTTTACGAGGCCAAAAGACTCTACCCCTTTCAAGAAGAGACAGTTAAACAAGTACTTGACGAGTTCAGAACGAATGAACATCCGTTCAACTTGTTGTATCAACTGCCTACAGGAGGTGGAAAAACGGTAATTTTTTCAGCGATTGCAAAGCAATACCTGCAAGAGTGGGGTAAACGCGTATTAATTCTTACCCACCGAATTGAGCTTTCTGTTCAAACTTCTCATCAATTATTGGCCATTGGCGTCAAAAACAAGATCATAAATTCTGAAGTCAAAACCATTGAAGATCAATTAGACTGTGATTGCTACATCGCCATGGTGGAGACCCTAAACAATCGCTTACAAGACAATCAGGATTTTATTGAAAATGTAGGATTAGTCATTGTCGATGAAGCACATTACAATTCCTTTAGAAAAATCTTTCAATACTATGGGAACAGCAGCATCCTTGGAGTAACCGCTACACCATTAAGCAGCAACAAAACGCTTCCTTTAAAAGACCATTATCATAAATTAATTACCGGTGAAAGCATTGCTGGATTGATTAAAATGGGATACCTGGCAGATGCCGAAACCTATAACTACGATGTAAACCTTCACGGGTTAAAAATTGGCAATAACGGCGACTTTACCATTTCCAGTTCAGATGTAGTTTACAGTAATTTTTTCATGCAAGAAAAGTTACTTTTTGCATACGAAGAGGTTGCACTTGGAACGAAAACCTTAATTTTTAATGCGGGGATAGAAACCTCCATTCATGTATTTGAACTCTTCAAAAAACACAAATACAAGGTAAAGCATCTGGATTCTACCTTTAGCGATAAAGACCGTAAAGACACCCTGAAATGGTTTAAAGAAACACCGGATGCCATTTTAACTTCCGTTGGAATCTTAACCACGGGTTTTGATGAACCATCTGTACAGACTATCATTCTAAATCGTGCAACACGATCACTTACCCTGTATCATCAAATGATTGGTAGGGGTTCTCGAAGTATTCCAGGAAAAACCAATTTCCAAGTAATCGACTTAGGGAATAATGTTAGACGCTTTGGATACTGGCAAGATCATATCAACTGGCAAGATGCTTTTCGTTTTCCCGACCGCTTTCTGGAATCTAGAATTTCCGAACTGGAGGATTTGGAGTTTGAAATTGAATTTGAATTCTCTAAAGGCATGGAGAAGTACTTTGATGTAGATATTCTTACTGCATTCAATATCAAGGAGAATTATTACGAGTGTCTGGATGCTGGAATTAAGGGAAAACTTGCCATTGAGAATTCTATGAATAATCACTTTGAAGCCATCGTAAAGAAAGCTACCACGCTCACGGAAGGGTTTAGATGCATGGAATTATTGCAAGAGCACATTGAGCATCGGCTTAAAAATTATACCCGTTGTATTTCAAAGTCCACCGACAATTATTTGAAGTATTTAATGGATACATACAATCGGCAATTGAGTCAAAAACTCCGAATGCAACTCGATGATTAAAATTGCTTAAATTTAGAAAATGAAAGCGTTTTATCTCTTGCTGTTTCTTTTCCTTGTAAATCAGGGTTGGTCTCAACGGTCGAAATTCAAAGTGTATTTCAATACCGTTCAGTTCTATGAGCCCTCTGTAGGCAATTACTTGGAGTTACATTTTCAATTCGATGCCAAGCACACCAAGTTTATTGCCACAGAAAAAGGACTACAAGCCACCGCTTATCTAAAAATCGAAATCAAGGACAGTATAAATAAGGTCTTTTTTGCAGATGAATACTTATTAAACTCACCGGTATTTGACGACAGTACCGTGGAGGATTTTTTTGAGCTGCGACGAATCCCGTTGGCAAAAGGATTATATCAAATTAACTTGACCTTATCAGATTGGAATGTAAAAAATTCTGACATCAGAGGGAGTCAATTGCTTGAAGTTACAGACATGGCTCAAACTCCAACAATTTCTCAAGTGGAAGCCATAGATTACGCGATAGCCGACACAAGTACAGGTGTGTTTCAAAAAAATGGGTTTCTGATTATCCCAAAGCTCAATGCTTATTACGGCACCATGTTAAATACCTTGCCCGTATATTTTGAGCTCTATCAGGCAAACTCTAGTTCATCCCGTTATTTCATTGAAGAGGCGATCATTGACACTGAAAATCAACGCGAACTTTTTTCATATCATAAATCTACTGCACTCACGGAACGCGACCAAATTATACCGATGATCAAACGCATCGATATTACTAACCTTGCCAGTGGAGCCTATGCCTATGCTGTTTCTTTGGTCAATGATCAAGACAGTATCGTTTATTCTTCAGAGTATTTCTTCGAGCGGGGCAACATCATACTTGATGACACCATCGATTATGCCAATACCATTTTGGACCCTAATTTTCAGCAATCAATCCCTGATGATAGTTTACAATTTTATCTTGGAAGCCTACTTCCCATCGTTAAAGCTTCAGAAAACAAAAACATTCGCACCCTATTGAAAACCAAAGATTATGGAGCGATTCGTAAATATTTTCAAGCATTTTGGAATTCAACCTCTCCCGGTGATGCTACCTATGCGTGGCTTAAGTACAAACAACAAGTACAATACGTTCAAGGACTGTATAAAACTAATTTTCAAGCCGGTTATGAAACCGACCGAGGTCGCGTTTACCTGCAATATGGCGCTCCAAGTACGGTAAATAACCGAGAAGGCTCACCGTCCGAATACCCCTACGAAATTTGGTTTTACAATAAAATTGGTAAATTCAGTAACCGACGGTTTATTTTTTATAATCCCGACCTCACTAATAATGCTTATCGCTTATTACACAGCGATTTAATTGGAGAAGTAAAGAATCCAGGTTGGTCTCAAATCCTCTCAAAACGGAACACGATTAACGGGACGGTAGACGACCCAAATCTTTTCAATGAGCGGCATTGGGGACAAAACAGTAACGATCTTTTCCGACAGTACTAGTCATGAAAACGCTCGCAATTGTAATTCTCAACTATAACGGAAAGAAGCACCTCCAAACGTATTTACCCTCAGTGGTTGAATGCAGCGATGACCATGACATCCTTGTGATTGATAACGGATCCTTAGATGATTCCATTCACTTCATTAGCCAGTCATTTCCCTCCGTTCAACTTATCCAATTAAAAGAAAATGTAGGATTCGCACAGGGGTATAATGATGGATTAGAAAAAATTAAAGGAAAGTACGAACATTACCTCTTGTTGAATTCGGATGTAGAAGTTTCTCCGGGATACCTCTCCCCGCTCCTTTTACGCATCGCAGGGCCAAGCATAGCAGCAGTTCAGCCCAAAATACTAAGCCATACAGACAAAACACGATTTGAACATGCTGGGGCAAGCGGTGGGTTGTTGGACCGAAATGGATTTCCGTTTTGTCGCGGACGGATTTTCGATGCATGTGAAACAGACCACGGCCAATACGATGAATCAATTCCGGTATTTTGGGCCAGTGGCGCCTGTTTACTTATTAAGTCGACTATGTTTCATGAAGTAAATGGGTTTGATGGCACTTTTTTCGCCCACATGGAAGAAATTGATTTATGTTGGCGCTTACAACATAAAGGCTATCAAATTTGGGTTGAACCCAACAGTACGGTTTATCATTTAGGCGGCGGGACGCTTTCCTATGAATCGAGCACCAAAGTATTCCTGAATTTTCGGAATAACCTGTACATGTTGGCTAAAAATGAAACAGGCTTTTGGCAAGGCAAGATCTTCATTCGAATGCTATGGGATGGACTCGCCGCCGTGCAATTTTTACTCAAAGGAAAACCATCGCTGCTTCTTCAAATACTCAAAGCACACCTTGGATTTTATCAAGCCCTACCGAGATTAATCTCCCAGCGCCCAAGCATAATAAATACGGCATCGGGTCGATATAAAGGCAACATCGTAATCGATTATTACTTAAAGAAAAAAAATAAGTATTCAGACCTTACTTTATGAAAAACAATATATTAGGTTTAATTATTTCTATTCCAATCCTACTTAGCGCACAAGTCAATGAGTTAAAAAAAGCGAGCGATCGGGCTCATTCCCTTCTGAATCCGCTTCGAAACGTTGACCCAAACCTTCTGAGTTATGTCAATCCCTTTATTGGAACCGGCGGACACGGACACACCTTCCCAGGTGCAACAGTTCCGTTCGGGATGGTTCAATTGAGTCCTGACACCCGCATGGAAGGTTGGGATGGTTGCGGCGGATATCACTACTCAGACTCGATCATTCATGGATTTAGCCATACACACCTCAGTGGAACGGGTGTTCCTGATTACGCGGACTTATTAATCACACCTGTCTGCGGAAGCTATCCGTCGATTCCATCGTATAAAGCCGGTGGCACTTATGGATCTGCCTTCGACCATAAACGTGAAAAGGCCAGTCCTGGAAATTATAGTGTAACCCTTCTCGATGGAAATATCGATGTTGAGCTAACGGCTACCCAACGCACCGGGATTCATAAATACACCTTCAACGGTAAAGGAAAACGTTACATTGTCTTGGATTTAGATTATCGCGACAAGGTGCTTGATGCAGGCTTTACAATCACTGGGAACCAGGAAATTTCAGGATATCGAAAGTCAGAGGGTTGGGCCAAGCTTCAATACTTCTATTTCGCGCTAAAATCTTCTGTCCCTTTTACCAATTCAGAATTGATCACCTCGGAAGGACAACACCGTTTAGTGCTGTATTTTGGAAAAAAAGTAGATGAAATTGAACTCCGGGTTGGGATTTCTGCGGTAGATGAAGCGGGTGCAAAACAGAATTTAATGCATGAAACCGAGGGACTCCTTTTTGACAAACTCTCCACGAATGCAACGAATTCGTGGCAAATTGAATTATCAAAAATTCAAGTGGAATCAAGCAACTTGACAGAAAAAACTATCTTCTATACCGCACTTTACCACACCATGATGGCCCCGAATATCTTCTCCGACGTGGATGGTCGGTACAGAGGACGTGACTTTCAAATTCATACCATTGATAAAAAAATACCCCAATATACAGTATTCTCTTTGTGGGACACCTACCGCGCCACACACCCGTTGTTTACCATTATTGACCAGAAACGAACCAATGCGTTTATAAACACGTTTTTGCGACAGTTTAAGGAAGGTAAAGACCTGCCGGTTTGGGAGTTAGCGGCGAATGAAACGGAGTGTATGATTGGATTCCACAGTGCATCGGTTATTTCAGATGCCTATGTGAAAGGAATTCGAGATTATTCAGCGGAAGATGCGTTAAATGCGATGGTCTACACGTCAAATCTGAACGAATTTGGAAAGACCTTATTTCGGGATTATGGACTTATCTCCTCCGATTGGGAATCTGAATCGGTTTCAAAATCACTCGAATATGCATACGACCACTGGTGTATTGCCCAGATGGCACGCGCCATGAACAAGCAGGAACTTGCCGCTACGCACGATCAATTTGGGCTGAATTTTATCAATCATTTTGATCCAAAAACGAAGTTTATGCGAGCCAGACGCGGGGCCCAATGGGTTTCGCCTTTTGATCCCACCGAGGTGAATTTTAATTACACAGAAGCCAACAGTTGGCAATATTCGCTGTATGCGCCACATCAGCCCTACATATTAAGTCACTTGATTGGTGGAAAGCAGGAATTGTCCGCTTGGATTGATAAACTTTTCACCACTTCCAGTAACCTATCGGGCCGTGAACAAGCCGATATTACCGGCTTAATTGGTCAGTACGCCCACGGAAATGAACCTTCCCATCACATGGCCTATTTATACAATTATTCCT
>DBCM01000016.1 GCA_002293045.1 Flavobacteriales bacterium UBA958
CCCAACCAACCAGCACCCGCAATAAGTATTTCTTTTGGCATACAGCAATTAAAACAATGAGAATCCAATTCGGTTGCTTAATTCTCTTAGAATTTTTGGAACATTTAAATTTGCTTGTCGTAATTTTGTAGAATAAATTTAATGATATGTACGATGTTGTAATTATTGGTTCAGGTCCAGGCGGGTATGTTGCTGCAATTCGTTGTTCGCAATTGGGGTTAAAAACAGCAATCATTGAAAAGTATAATACCCTAGGCGGAACCTGTTTGAATGTAGGGTGTATTCCTTCCAAAGCCTTGTTAGACTCTTCGGAGCATTTTTACAATGCGACACATCATTTTGCCGAGCATGGCATTGAGGTAACCGGTGTGAAGGCAGATTTCAAGCAAATGATTCAACGCAAGAACGATGTGGTTTCTCAAACGTGCGCGGGGGTTAAATATCTCATGGAAAAAAACAACATTGATGTACATCACGGAGTGGGCTCCTTTATCAATGCGACAACCATTGCGGTTACCTCTTCCGAAGGCGTTAAGGAACTTAATACGAAACATGTGATCATCGCCACGGGATCAAAACCAAATTATTTTCCAAGCATGATACCAGATAAGGATCGGATTATTACCTCCACAGAGGCATTGTCTTTGTCAGAAATTCCCAAGAAACTGATCGTTATTGGCGGAGGTGTAATTGGGTTGGAGTTAGGATCGGTTTATACTCGGCTTGGTTCAGAAGTAGAAGTGATTGAAAATTCACCCACCTTATTGGGGATGATGGATGGATCAATAGGAAAAGAATTGACCAAAATCCTAAAAAAAGAAGGGTTGAAATTTCATTTTGAGCATCAAGTTCAGGGGGTAGTGAACACAGGAAATAAGACCCTTGTTACCGCCCAAGATAAAAAGGGCAATACGGTTACCTTCGAATCCGATTATTGCTTGGTTGCTGTGGGTAGAAAAGCATTTACTGAAGGATTAGGTCTTGATAAATTAGGCATAGTACCTAACAATAGAGGTCAAGTGGAGGTAAACGAACATCTTCAAACAGCCATTCCTAATGTATATGCAATCGGTGATGTAGTTAAAGGTATGATGTTAGCGCACAAAGCAGAAGAGGAAGGTGTATTTGTTGCCGAACGCATTGCCGGACAAAAACCACACATCAATTACAACCTTATTCCAGGAGTAATTTACACCTGGCCTGAAGTTGCTTCCGTCGGCAAAACAGAGGAAGAATTGAAAGCTGCAGGAATTGAGGTAAATGTTGGTAGTTTCCCAATTAAAGCGCTTGGACGAGCTCGAGCATCCATGGATACCAGTGGATTCATTAAAGTGATTTCAGATAAAGCAACCGATGAGGTCTTAGGCGTTCACATGATTTCTGCACGAGCGGCGGATTTGATTATGGAGGCTGCTGTTGCCATGGAATACCGCGCTTCTGCCGAGGATATTGCTAGAATTTGTCACCCTCACCCAACGTATTCAGAAGCGGTAAAAGAGGCGGCCTTAGGCGCTACGGGAAACCGGGCCTTGCACGTTTAGTTAGGTATCCCAATAATTCCTTGAACCTCCTCGCTAGAAACGCTTGGTGGCATAATTCCAGCATTAATTTTACGCACGACTAATTGTGCAACTTGCGTGGCGTGTGTTTCTAATTCAAACCCCTGATTTCCGGGGATTGCCGGGATATTTGGTTGATGAATCAGCACTTTTCCAGCGGATAATATGTCATAACCCCAGGTCCCGTCTACGTTCTGAAAAGTAGCATAAAGGACTTGTTCTGTCGGTTTTGTTGTCTCAGAATCATTAGATTTTTGCCCCTTCTTTTCCGAAGCGGTGCAATTAAGAAAGAGTAGTGTTCCACATAGGATTAACGTTTTATAAACGATCGACATACGGTTCTGTTTTGTATCGTTAACTTAATGATATAAGCTCCACTTGGAAGGTTTTCCAAGGAAATACTTTCATGGCTTGATGTTTTACCCCTTAACAGTTCCATTCCTGTCGCGGAATAGATACTATAGGAGGTTGGGTGTTCTATTCCATCAATCTGGACCCATGATTCGCTTGGGTTAGGATACAGGGATATTAATATATCCTCTTCTTGTAATTCAGCGATTCCGTTGTAGGCGAAAAAGTCATCTAAATAGGATCCATTATACCCCCCTCCAAGGTATACTGAGCCATTAATAACCATAGCGATCGCGTTTACCCGGCCTCCTCCGATAAAAATATTCCGTTGTGTCCACGCGTTTTGATAGTAATTATATTGCCAAACATCATTCAAGTATGCACCGGTTGCATCTTGTCCGGTTGCAATATAGGCGCTTGGCGACGTACTCCATGCTACGGCTCCTAATCGGGGATTACCGGGTAAGTTGCTTTTCTCTTGCCATTGATTTGTTACGATGTTATAAGACCATAAATCATTCTTAAGTACTCCTGCATCACCCGTCGCAATCCAACCGTACCCATTTAATTCAAATCCAACCGCTTGTCTTCTTGCCTCACCAGGGAAATTTGCAATTGCTTCCCAGGTGTTGTTCGTAGGAGAATATCTGTGAAAATCACTGCAGAGTCCTTGCTCATCTTCACCCGTTCCAACATAGGCTATATTGTTAATAACAAAAGACGTTGCTCCTCTTCTCGGGGTACCAATAAAATCGGCCTTTTGCGTCCATGTTTGATTGGTTTTATCAAATTCCCAAAGGTCGTTCATAAATGTGCTTCCGAGTCCTTCTCCAAGGCACACATAGCCTTTTCCATTCAGCGAGAATCCGCAGGCTAAATTACGCTCTAACCCACCGCCAGTTAATCCACCCAAGGAAAGTTCATCGTCCCAATCATTCTGTGGTTTGGAATAAGAGTACATTTTTCTTGTGCTTCCATCCACTTTAATTCCGCCCACTGCATATCCTCTATTTCCAAGAACAAATGTGGCCATTCCGGCTCGAGGAGCACCTTTTATCGAGTCTCGTACTTCCCAATAATCTTGCCCAAAGGAAGTAAAAACTAAAAGACAGAAAAGAAATGATCTAACGTTCATCAATTTATTAAAAGGGGTTTAACGGCAATTAAATGTTGGTTTTCACGGTACACCTTAAGGTAATATAACCCCGACGGTAAGGATTCAAATGCATCGGAGGCGGGGACATTAGTTGTTGTATACACGGTTAATCCTTGAAAACTTATACATTCAATGCGGTCAAAGTCAGCAGGAAGATTTCTGAGTTGAATGTTGGTTCTACCCGGGTTTGGAAAAACTTGAATTTCTTCGGATATATTTGGATTCAAGCCAAGATACGAGGAGGGATAATATACATATACGCTCTCTTTTTTACCAGAATATCCTTTTCCTAAACCCACTATGGCGAATTCATGATTTATATTAAATGCGATGGCGTTTTTTCGTTCAGAGCCACCAAAATATGCTTTTAAAGTCCATTCCTCGTTCACGGGATTGAATTCCCACAAATCATCAAGCAAGCCGCCATCATTCCCTCCACAAACATATCCTTTATCTTGCAGTACGAAGGTTGTTGCGGCACCTCTTACGTTTCCGGGCAGATCAGGCATTTGGTCCCATTGGTTATTTCCAGGGTTGTATCGATATAAATCCCGTTTATATACATCTTGTGTAGCTCCAAAACCAACATATGCGAAGTTTCCAATGGAAAAGGAACTTAACATGTATCGAATTCCAGTTGGAAAGGATGCCCGTTGAAACCACGTGTCGTTGGCGGGCTTATATTCCCATAATTCGCTAGTGTAGGCGCTGTTCCCTGTTTTCCCGCCGCAAACATAGCCTTTCCCTCCCACACTAAAACCGGTAGAGAAATAAACGCCACCGCCTTGGTTTCCGGGAAAAGGGGCAATAGAATCCCATTCATTCATTACAGCATTATAACGCCAAAAGTCTGAAAGTATATTTCCATTTGCAGAGACATGGTCGCTTATTCCAGTCCCAACATATCCAAATCCATTCAGTTCAAATGCGACAGCATCTCTTCGTGTTGGTCCAGGGAGGGGTGCAATTTGAGTCCAAGAATCGGAGCTTGGGTCATACTTCCAGAAGTCTGCACGGACTACTTCTGCCGTATCTGTTCCCGTGCCTACATACCCAAATCCATTAATACTAAACGCAACCGCTCGCTCTCGCTTTCCACCAATAAAGTCATTGAGTTTAACCCACGTATTTTCTTGACCCAGCACGGGTAAAAAAACACATAAAAACACCACGCTACCGACTAAACGTCTACACTTTAGTGAAAACATATTTCATGTTGTTTATAAAAAGAAAATAGCTCCCAGTAGCCAAGTGGTCCACATCAATGCTCCCACTTGTTTCACCCTCTAGCACTTTTTCTCCAATGTATGTGTAAATGCGATATTCAAGTTGATCATATATGCCATTAATCATCAATTCTTTCGAACAAGGATTTGGATAAAGTGAAATATTTAATGGTTCAGTATTCGCTGTATTAAGCGTTTTAGAAGGGTCGTATTCCCACACATCATTCAAATTGATACCATTTGTTCCTAGTCCGATATATCCTTTTTCTGCAATGGTAAACGAGGCAAAGAATCGCCGCGATGAGCCAGGCAAATCTGCTTCCCTTGTCCACGAATTATTTGCAGGATTAAAGGACCATACTTCTTCCGTAACGGTGGAGAAACCACCTACGTAACCAGATGCAACATACCCTATCCCATTGATTGAGAACCCATAACTCCCTCCGGTGCTAAGTCCGGGGTGATTGGCTCTAGCAATCCACAAATCTTGACTGGGTTTATATTCTAACAAGGAATGCCCCACTTTTAAAAATCCACTCGTGCCATTCGAAAAGGTACAGGACCAATTGCTTGCATTTATTGGAACATTTGCTTTCATGCTCCATGAATCTGTGTTGGGATTGTACTCAGCAAGCTGATTGGTGTAGATTACATATCCCTTATTTCCCGCGCTAAACCCTTGCACGTCACTCGGCGATAACGGACAATTCGCGATTGGAGTCCACTGATTTAACAAGGGGTTAAATGCATAGAATTCGTTGGTGAGTGAAGATCCACCGCCCACGTAAACCCGATCATTTAAATTAAAACAAACCGCCCCGTGATTTGCAACAGGAAAGTCTGATTTTTGTGTCCAACTGTCTGTTGCCGGGTTATATTGCCACCAATCCCTAAAAGATATGTCTGCGCCTGCTCCATTGACATGTCCTAACCCCATATATCCGAATTGGTATGCGTTTCCACCAATACCTCGGTGTCTTCCTGTTCCACCAATACTGGTTTTTTTATTCCAAATCCCACCCCAGCACGTTGAACCCAACGCGTGTAAAAAAAAACAAAATGATATTAAGAATAAAGGTTTCATAGTTTAATAAATCGCTCTGAATGTACTATGCCATTTATTTGGAAATGTAAGGTATAGATACCGGGTTCAAGTTCAGTAACATTAAGTTGGGTTGTTTTACCATACGAGGAAATCATGGGTTGTCCTAAAAGATTTATGATTTGTACATCGTCAACCCCTTCGCTTATTGTAAGCACTTCACGCACAGGGTTTGGGTGTAACGTAATCTTGCTTTGTTCTAATGTACTCATACCCGCATATGATGATGTGATTTCAAGATGCGCTATCCCTGATTCATTTCCCCAACCTTCAACCACAATGTAAACATACCCAAGATCATTGACGTCAAAACTTATCATGGAAGAGGGGGAACAGATGCCATGATCATCATTATATGTAATTACTGCACCTTGCGGATTTAATACGGTTAAATACGTATCGAAATTAGAACCACAGGTATTCACACTGACCTGTTGCATCGTCGGATTTAGTGTGAGTTTATAAAAAACATCAGGGGAATCATAGACTAGATTTTGATTGCCATAGCAATAGGCCAAATCTACGGTATCTAGATACGGCAAAGAAGAAACCTCAATGGCATTAGCAAGATCATCCCCTGCGTATGCACCACAATCAAGACCATTGATAATCGTTATACCAAAATCCATTACTGAGCCCCATTGAAACGTTGCACAAGGGTTTAATGGAAGTGTAGCTGCCTCTTGTTGCGTTACGCGCATTCTAGTTGCACCATTATGCGCATTGTTGGGAACAGAAACATTAAATAAAACCGGCAAGGCGGGAGGGGTCCCAACCCAAGTTCCAACAATTTCATTTTGGGTAAAGGTTTCACTTTGATCAAAATCAATCCACACCGCACCTGCACCGGCGAAATTCCCTCCGCAGGTCCCAAAATCAACTTGGAGCGAATAGCTTGATCCGGCACTAAGGGTAGTAGATTCGTTTAGGTATACTTCTACTCCGATTTGACTGGGACAACCTACATGATTTATGCCGCCAGAAACCCCATTGAATATAACAGACTCTACATTGGAGTCCGCATTAGAAGAGGGTCCGCCGAGTGTGCAATATTGTCCGTTAGTATGTATCGTTCCGTTAAATAAGCAAATCGACAAAAAGAGCTTTTTCATTAATCCGGCGTATTATTTACGGTAAATTAACAAAAAATTAATCTAATTACTAGGGGAACCTATAATTCTTGTAACCTTCTGTGTCTTTCTTTCGTTAACCAATCCCACAACAACACACACATGCAGTTAAAGGCAAAATTATTAAAAGGCTTGAAATGGACCATTGGTATCGTTATGGTTCTTGTGATTGGGATTTCTGTGATGCTTTATGCCTTTCAAGACAAAATTTGTAACCTCGTATTGTCTGAGCTTGGTAAGGAATTTAAGGAACCCGTCTATTTTTCAAAGGTTGACCTCACCTTTTGGAGCACTTTTCCCAACCTCACGGTAAATGTGCACGATGTTAAAGTGCATGATGCTTTCGAAACAATTCCATCGAAGAAGGTATTACTCCAATCCGAACGCATCCGGCTCGTATTTAATCCAATTGATTTGTGGAGGGAAAACTATCACATTAAAGTAATTGAAATCGGCAAGGGAACATTAAACGTTCGAACAGCAAAGAATGGCGAGGTAAATTACTTAATTTTTAATGCTTCCTCCTCACAAAAAGAAACAGACTATAATATCAAGATTTCTTCTGTAAGCACCACGGATTTCAACGTAAATTACATCAACCATAAGTCCGACCAGTTTTATAGATCAACACTGGATAATATGCTATTTTCGGGAGAATTTGATCAAGACCAATTTGAACTGTATGCAAAGGGAGATATGCATTTGAATCGCATTCAATCGGGAAAGGTGGCGTTGTTAAAAAATAAGCCGGTCTCCATGGATTTAAGCATGAAGGTGAACACGAATCAAGGTACATTTTCTCTCCCAGAAACCAAGTTGAAAATCTCAGAAATACCTTTTATTGCACAAGGGGAATATGGAACGGATAGCATGCGTTTTGAGTTAAAAGCAGCGGATTTAACACTTACACAATTGGTGAATAACATGTCATTGGATGCCGCAGAAAAGGAAATTAATCAATATAAAGGTGCAGGAAATGTAACCTTTGATTTGGTTGTGGACGGAAGCACAATTGACCAAACAGCCCCCCGAATTGCGTGTGACTTTAGCATTACGAATGGACACCTGGTAGAACCCTTAAAAAAATCTCACATTCGAAAGTTGCACATGAAGGGGTCCTTTCGAAGTAATGGAAATCCGGAAGGAGACCACCTCGTGTTAAATCATTTAGCCTTTGAGACGGCGGCAGGTCCGTTTCATGGGGAATTAGACGTGCTAAATTTTACCGAACCCCTTATTCAAGGGAAAGCTAAAGGAACACTCGATTTAAGCATTGCGAATCGTATGTTAAAAAATGAGTTCATCCAACGCATCGATGGAATCGCAAAAGTAAACTCTGATTTTTCACTCCGCATCTCTGATGAGGTGGTTATTAAAAAGATGAATGGCGATATTAGCCTTTACAACGTGTGGTTTCAGGCCGTTGATGACCACCGTACCTTCGAAGACATTAATGGTAAATTTTCACTTAAGGGAAGTGATTTAACCATAGATGGCGCTACACTGGCGATCAATCGTACGGATTTAAGGTTAAATGGCCGTTTTGGGAATGTCTTTAATTACCTCAGCGATAAAGGACAATTATCGGTGGATTGCGCGATAAATAGCCATCAAATTATGGTAGCGGACCTGGGAAGAACCACCAAAGCGGAGAAAAAGGAATCCAAAGGAAAAGAGTTCGTGTTGCCAAATAACATCAATGGTCAAATTACCCTTAACGCAAAACGTATTACCTATGAGAGTCATACCTTTGAAGAAGTTTCGGGCCCTATTTTAATTCAGGAAAGACTACTCTCTTTTCCAAATCTGTCGGTGCGTAATGCCGGGGCAGATATTATTGGCAGCATGAAAATCCAAGAGTTCACCCCGGAACGCCTTGAAATCTCAACCACGGTGCAAACGAACAATGTGTATTTTGGACCGTTTTTCAAAGAATGGAATGATTTTGATCAAGAGGTCATTCGAGCGCATCAAATTTCGGGTCGCGCACAAATTGCCCTAGATTTTTATGCCCCCTTCAATTTAATCGGAGGCATTGATTTAAATCAGATGGAAGTAACTGCGCACATGAAAGTGTTCAACGGACATTTAAAAAATGTAGAATCGTTAAGAGACGTTGCTGCGAGTTTAAAAACCAATGCTGGTAAATTATTGATTGGGAAGAAAAACTTGGACCAATTTCAGGAAAAAATGAAAGACATCGCATTTTCAACCCTCGAAAACACCTTGCACATCAGCCGAGGGGTTATTTCCATACCAAACATGAGTATTTTATCGTCTGCCATGGACATGGAATTAAGCGGAACCCATGGATTCGATAATAAAATTGATTACCGAATGAAGTTTGATTTTCGGGATTTATTAGGGGCTGATCGAGACAGTGAATTCGGTACAGTGATCGATGATGAAACAGGAATGAAGATTTTTTTACACATGTATGGGGATTTAGACAACCCAACCATTGAGTGGGATAAGTCCAGCAGAAAACAAGAACTGAAAGAACAATTGGCTCAGGAGAAAGAAACAGTGAAGTCTATATTAAAATCAGAATTCGGGGTATTTAAAAAAGACACCTCGGTGATAGCGTATAAGCCCAAGGTAGAAACGAAAGAGGTTATAAAAATAAATTTTAAAGAGACCAAAACAGACAAAACAGATAAACCAGTGATTGAGGCCCAGAAACCAACCAAAGAGGGTAAATTAAAAAACACCCTAAATCAGTGGAAACAGCAACAAAATGAGGCAAATGTCACGGTCACGGTACGTAAAGGGTAAAAGCTACTTCAGGTGAATCAGACAACGCAGGCATTTTTTATTCACCGTTCTCCATTTTCAACTAAAGCTCAGTTAAATTCGTTTTTTTCGAAAGAACAAGGCCTCCTTGAATTGGTTTCTTTTCCATCGAAACAACAAGCTGCACTTTTCCCCTTTGGACTCTATGAGTTGGAGTTTACCATTAATCCGAAATTCGGACAAGGAACACTCAAAAATGTAACTCCTGTGGAAGGGTTTAATACGCAAGATTTTGACCCCCATGTAATCGCGATTCGATATTTCATGGCAGATGTTGTTCATCAATCCATAGCCTACAAAAATAAGGACGAAGAGGCCTTTAACATGTTGGTGTCTTTAAAAAATGATTTGGCCCAACAAGTGGATTATTACGCCTACCCCTGTGTGTTTTTAGCGCAATGGATGAAAGCGCTCGGGATTTTACCTGAACCCATTGAACATGCAAATGTCTTTAATCTGCAGGAAGGGGTGTTTCATTACGACCAGCAGGTCAATCCTTCTTCGGGAGCGGCGGCCTTCAATAGCCTTATTCAGAATCACCAACAAGAAAATAAGCGTGCGCTGAAGGAGGCCCTCGATTTAATGCTTGAATATATTGAGATCCATGTTCCTAAGTTCAATGTGAACAATACCCGAATGATCATTCATGAAATTTTCCATTAAAATTCTTGACATAAGTTAGCGCTTAGTTCGTGTAAAGAAATGTAACTTTGATAAAAATATAGAACACATGAAAAAATCAACCTATTTATTTCTGCTTATTGCCCTTGTGGCTTTTTCGTTTAAAATGATCTCCTCCGCTTCATGGGGAATCGATTCGGCCCACTCTCGGCTTGGGTTCAAAGTGGTACACATGGGAATCTCCGATGCGAATGGATCCTTTGACAAAGTATCGTGTAATGTTACCACTGCCAATGATAAAGATTTTACTGATGCCACCTTCGATTTAGTTGCCGATGCAAATACCATTAATACAGGACTAGAAGCTAGAGACAATCACTTGCGTTCAGAAGACTTCTTTGCGGTGAGTCAACACCCGAACATTGCTTTTAAATCTACCTCTTGCAAGAAGATTAAGGGTAAAAAGTATCTATTAACGGGAAATTTATCCATGCATGGAGTTACTAAAGAAGTAGTGCTCACTGCTATTCACAATGGATACGCGAAGAACCGCGCAGGGCTAGATGTAGCCGGTTTTAAAATTACGGGTAAAATTAATCGCTCTGATTTTTCCATTGGAAAAGACATGCCAGTTGCTGTGGTTGCTGACGAAATTCAATTAGAAGCAGATTTAGAAGTAGTAAAGAATTAAATTGATGATTAAGGCTTTCTGTGGAATTTATGTAGCGTTGTTCTTTTCGGTATGTGTTGCTCAGCAAGATACTCGAACGGTTGACCCAGCGAAAACAACCTACCTCATTCAGAACAAGTCTGTTATTCAAATTCAATCCCTCGACTTTTCAGGGAAATTTACCTCGGTCAAAGGACAGGTTTCACTTGACCCAACAACCAACACGATACAAGGGTTTGATTTAATCATTGATGTGAATTCCTTGGACTTAGAAATCCCAGGAATGACAAAGCATGCAAAGTCTGCCGATTTCTTTGATGTTGCCATGTATCCGAGCATTACATTTTTCAGTGATTCCGTATCAACTACTGACACGGAGACTATTGCACACGGAATGATTACATCGAAAGGAATCTCAAAACTTTTCTCCTTGCCGATTGTTGTTTCATCGAACAACGGTTCGTCGTTAATTATTTCTACTTCGTTCACCCTCAATCGTTCTGATTTTTTAATTGGCGGTGAGGATGTGGTGAGCAATTTGGTGACTGCGACAGCTTCAATTCAAGCTAAGAAAAAGAAAGATTAAGTACACCTTATTGTTATATAGCTTACCTTTACCCCTATGCAAGAAACATTTACAACCCCAAAATTCGCGAGAAACGTGAACGTAGAGTTCAACCGCGCACTCAATGAGCGTGTGTCCGCATATTTTACTCAGCGTAACATTTCTAAACACGCCAACCTTAACATGGTCATAAAAACCATATTTATGTTGGCCTTATATTTCGTTCCTTTTGTGTTTACTTTTTACACGCAAAGCATCGGATTAACGTTATTGTTATGGTTTATTTCTGGCCTTGGTATGGCGGGTATTGGACTTTCCGTGATGCACGATGCAAACCACGGGGCCTATTCGTCGAGTCAACGGGTCAATAAATTTGTAGGAGCTGTATTGAATTTATTGGGTGGAAACCCAACCAATTGGAAAATCCAACACAACGTACTACACCACACCTTTACCAATGTTGAGGGATTTGACGAAGACATTGATGCGCCGGTAAAGTTGTTGCGTTTTTCTCCTCATACTGAATGGCGACCTGTGCACAAATATCAGTACTTGTATGCTTGGTTTTTCTATTCGATGATGACCATTATGTGGTTCGCAACAAAAGACTACAAACAAGCGCGTCGCTATAGTAAAATGGGTCTTGTAAGCTCTCAAGGGAAGTCTTTAGTGTCTCACTGGGTAAGCATTATCGCAGGAAAACTGGTTTATGCCATTGTTTTCTTGGTTTTACCGTTGATATTTGCTCCAGTATTTTGGCCGTATGTATTGCTAGGATTTGTAATAAAGCAGGTTGTTTCAGGGCTCATTTTGGCACTCATTTTTCAGCCTGCCCACGTTATTCCAGATACCTCATTTGAAAAACCAGGAGAGTCAGGTGACATTGAGGCGGATGCAAAAGTACATCAGTTGTTAACTACAGCAAATTACGGCGTACGCTCTAAATGGTTTACGTGGCTTGTAGGCGGACTAAATTTTCAAGTGGAACATCACCTTTTTCCAACGGTTTGTCACGTACATTACCGTGGAATATCAGAAATTGTTCGCAGTACAGCACTCGAATATAATATCCCTTACTATTCGAATCGCACATTTTTTAGTGCCCTTAAAGCACATGGGAAAATGTTAAAAATGCTCGGACAAAAAGATTGCCCGGCCTTCGTAAATATATAAATGACCTTTGATCTTATTCGGTCAACTGCATTGCAATTTCCACATGTTAGTGAGGAGTTTCCTTTTGATGAAACAACCCTAGTCTTTAAAGTGGGAGGAAAGATGTTTTTATTAATTGATATCGATTCCCAAGACGCGATCACATTAAAGTCTAATCCGGATCGGATTAATGAATTGTTGGAGTCCCACGATTGGATATCAAGAGGGTTTCATATGAACAAAACTCATTGGATCACCCTTAGATTAGACAGTTTACACGTGGATTTCACCTTAGTGCTTAAATTAATGACAGATTCATATTCGATTGTTTACCAAGGGTTAACGAAAAAAGTCAAGAATGCCCTTGAGAATTGATAAATTTTTATGGTGCGTTCGACTTAC
>DBCM01000092.1 GCA_002293045.1 Flavobacteriales bacterium UBA958
GCACATGACCGATTTCCTGCCGTATGCAGTATGCAATCGGTATACGGATGGTTACATGAACCCATTTGTGACCGTTGGGCTAAAAGCCTGTTATCATGGATCGGAATCACTTTGACTCCAAACGTTGAATTCAAGATTCAACCCACCTTCGACATTGATTCTACCTTTGCGTATAGAGAAAAAGGCCTGCTGCGAAACATGGTTGGAACAATCCGTGATGTATCGAAAGGAACGATTGCGCGCGTCAAGGAGCGTTTTCAGGTGTTAAGCAATAGGGGAAAAGACCCCTTTGATACCTTTGACCGTATAAAAGCGCTCACGGTAAACTATCCCGATACCCGATGCTTTTGGTTGATGGCAGATTATGGGTCCTACAATAAGAACTTGGCATACAACAACGCCAAACAGCGCGAAATCATTCAGGACATCGCTACCCATTGTGAAATCGGGATTCATCCGGGTTATGATTCATATACCAGCGCGAAGGCCCTTGACCTTGAAATTAGTCGCTTATCCGCGGTACTGGAGAAACCTGTAACTTCCAGTAGACAACATTTCCTTAGGGTACGAATTCCTGAAACATACACACTACTTGTAGAACAGGGCATTCAAGAAGATTATTCCATGGGTTATGCCGAAACGACGGGATTCAGAATGGGTACAGCAAGACAAACTCCTTGGTTTAATCTACGAACCAATGAAATCACGGGACTCCTGCTCCAACCATTCTGCTACATGGATGGCACCTTGAATGAATACTTAAAACTATCTCCAGAACAAGCAAGTCAGGAAGTTCGGGAACTAAAACGAGCCGTTAAAGAATTCGGCGGCACCTTCAGCTTTATCTGGCACAACGAAACCCTTGGATTTAAGCAGCACTGGTCCGGCTGGGAACCGGTCTTTGAGGAGAGTATTTCCTACTCATAAAACTTCACCTGCACACCTACCTTGAACCAACGTCCCGGCATTTGCACATACCCGGCCTCGATGTAATCGGTATTAAAGAGGTTGTTCCCCTCTAGAAAAACGGAAAAATTACGCGTTGGGTTGACTGTAAATTTCGCATCCACCAAGGAATAGGCATTCTCTCCTACACGGTCCACTCCACGGTACGCCACGGAAGCATAAACCCAATGGGTCAGGTTCATCGTTAGCTTTGCAATTAACTGATTCCGCAAGCCCGAAAATGCATACCTGGATTGAGTTTGCTGCAAGGGATCTGCAAATTGATGCGAAGCATCGATGTAGTTATAACCCAGCGATAATTCACGAATCATAATGCTTCCACTGCCATTCCAACGATAGTTTATGTTGCTTTCAAATCCGGTAAATATCACATTCGCCAAATTAACTGGGGTCCAAGGATTCGGACTACTCGTTGTATTTCTTACCCAATCAATCATATTTGTTGTATTCCGACGATAAACGGAGGCTTCAATTCTCAATTTCGATTTAAACATATCGGCACTTCCAGAAACCGCCGACCCCCATGCTACATTCCACACCATGCCAAGTTCTGCATTCGTAGCATATTCAGGCTGTAAATCGGGATTTCCTATGTTGGAATAATCTTGATAAAACAAATCCGTGTAGGTTGGTGCACGGTAGCTCTGACCAATATTTGCATATACTTTAATTGGAATAATTCTACGATCTGCAACAGGATGGAAGGCACATTCAAATCCAGGTAAAATCCGCTGATGCACTTGATTATTCATGGATAACTTAAAATAATGGGCATTGGCAATTAGAATGAGTTTTTCGTTAAATAAGGAAACTTTATGATCCAAGAACCCAGAAATATAAGTGCGTTCACGTGACCCAAGATTCGAACTTTCTAAGGACTCTGCACGGTATTCAGCGCCCGCTCCTGTGACACCCAATGACGATTTATATTGTGCCGTTTCTTCCAAGGTCAATACCTCCGACCAGTGTTTATTTGTATAAAACGACGGGTCAAAGCGTTTCAATCTAAATTCATCCCGATGTGTTCTAAGAGAAGCTTTTGTTAATAAGGTTAACTTGTTCATTTTTAATTGATGAGAAACACCGGTAATCGCCATTTGCGTAGACTCCCATTGATCTGGAAAGAAATTGGTGTAATAACCATTCGCTCCAAAAGCACGGTCAGTATACCCTGCAATTGCTTTTATCTCATGTACTTTTCCAAGAGGCAATACAGCATCATAAAAATACTGTTGATTTAAAAAATCTGAATTATACCAATAGCCATTACTTTTATCTAATCCTGCAGAGAAGGACTGTCTCAGAGATTTTATGGGAGCACTGACCGTAAATTGCGTTCCTATACCGCCAAAACTTGCGCCAAATCCTTGGGCATTTATTCCATGTTTTTCATTCGGTGAAGTCACAAAATTCACTGCACCCGTCATGGCGTTCTGCCCAAAAACTCGAGTTCCCGAGCCTTTGAAAATTTCAATACTAGAAACATTGGTTAAAAGCACTGGAAGATTCAGGGCGTGATGTCCGGTCTGCGGATCAACCAATTTAAAGCCATTGATCAAAATTAAATTCTGATCGAATCCTCCCCCGCGGATGCTCAAATCACCTTGAATGCCTTGTACTCCACGTTGCCGTAAGTCTAAGCCAGGAACAAAAGACAAGGCTTCGTTCACAGAACGTATCGGTAAGTCTCGATTATGCACCATGTTAAGTAACTGTATACTTGACGTACGGTCATTATAATTACTTGTAATGCCTTTTCCATAAACCTTTACCTCTTTAACCGCGAGATTCGGGTCTATGTTAAATGGATTCGGCATGGGATTACCAGAAGATTGCGCATTGAGGCTCAAGGTAAGGAACAGAAAGCTATGGCATAAGAGATTTTTCATCGATACATTAGTTTAATTATACCCACATTGGACTCAAAAGTAAAAGGAAATTCGTGTTTTCCCGGAAGTAAATGACAAAAATTCGAACTAAAGCGTACTCCTGATATCGTAGAAAACATCCAAACATCGGCCATGAAATCTTCATTTTCAATAATTAAAACTGCGCTATGATTCAAGCTGTCTAGATGAACAACCTCCATTTTAAAAGATACCGTTCGATTCGATTTCAATTGCCCCGTTATAAATATGCGGTGACCCTCGTTCGGTAAATCCACTTTTATGATTCGAGGCGAATCCTCAGTCCCTTGTTCATATAAAACCTTATGATTGAAGTTACCCAATGAAACATGCTGATTGTCTGCACTTAATAGCTTAACACCTTTTTTCTCAATTGAAAAAACAGAGGTGGTAATTTCCACATCCTTTACCTCGGTATTATTTGTTAGAAGGTAGATACGCTCTGTATCATTGATTTTTTGTTTTACAGCGGTTAATCCTTCAAACAAGTTCTTCACTTCGTAGTGCAAGGCCTTAAATTGCCCGTGATAGTCAACACTTGACCAAGTAGGTCCGGGCCAGCAATCGTTTATTTGCCAATACAAGGTCCCCATGCATCTCGGGGCATCCAACAGATGTCCACCAATCGCTGAACTTACCGCATACGCTTGTGTCAGCTGAGAAAAATACACGAATTCTTCAAAATTTCTTGGCTTGCCATACAAACGTTCTGCGTGTTTTAGAATCATCCCATTCCCCACATAACTTTTCTGGTGATGTTTCATTACGGCTGAATTCAAATCCCAATCCTTGGACGTACTAAACCCGTGTAAGGTAGAAAATTCGGGAAAGCTCTGAAAACCAAACTCCGCATTAAATCGACCAATTTTAGTAGCAAAATCAGACATTGGATCTGTCCCATGCCAAACGCCCCAATAATGTTGCGTTCCGTGATTATAGAATTCGGCTTTCCCCCAATTACTTAGAGGTGACGTATGTACATACGGAAGATTCGTGTACTTTGACAAGGTATTGGGCAATAGGTTTTTAAATAGCGATTCATACCCTTTTTCAATCACGGCTTGGTCGTCTTTGTTCAGCATATACTGTACTTGAAATCCCCAATTCTTCCAGGCTACATCTACCTCATTATTCCCATTGATGTACACCACCGAAGGATGCTTTGCTAGGCGTGGCAGTTGATACTCAAACTCATCTTTTACATTGGCTAAAAAAAGAGAATCCCCAGGATACATGGCACAGGCAAACATCGCGTCATGCCATACCATAAGACCTAAGCGATCACATTCGTTCAAGAAATCCTCTGTGGCATAGTCCCCACCTCCCCAAATACGAACCATATTAAAGTTGCTGTTCACCATGAGGCTCACCCAATCTTGCCATTCATGTTTCGAGGTATGACCACCAAACATGGAAGGAGGAATCATGTCACCGCCCTTCATGAACATTGGCTTACCATTGATTTCAAACGCAAAGGAAGTCCCCCATTGGTCTTTCAATTGATTTAGTTTCACCGTTCGAACGCCAAAAGAATAGGGATATCGCTGAATTTCTTCTCCAGTTTCATCGGTTAAAACCAAGGTATCATCGTATAGGTATGCCGGACCACTGCCCGCGGGCCACCATAGTATGGGACTCGGAATATCAAAGGAGATTCGTTGAATGCTGCTCGTGTCGCACAATACGGAAAACCCAAATCTATTCGAATGAATACTGCCTCCAGCTAACGTTTTTTCTATTAAAATAACGAGTTGCATTTGAGCCGTGTCACCGAGAGATATGGTATTCACCACAGCTGATTTCACTGTTTGATTTTCTTTCACCATAACGGTAACGGGATTTGGAAACCCTAAGGTATTTAAGCGCGGTGCCCAGTCCCACCCAAACTGATATTGAGGTTTTCGGGTTAAGGGCGCGGCTTTGATTTTAGCATTGTCGTTAGGCGCAGGAAAGTGAAACGCTTGATGCTCGTAGGTCGTTTTGTGATATAACACAGGCGGAGTAAAGACCGCTTCAATTTCGTTGTATCCGAGCGTTAGTTTATCTCGAACATCTACCTGATATGGGTGAAAATAATTTTCAGCCTCTAGAATTTTTTGCTTATTTATAAAAATGGAGGCATAGGTATCGATGCATGGGAAATCCAATTCAACTTGGGCTGCATTAAATAGGGCTTCTGAAAGAAAAAAACGGCTTCGAACATGCCATTGGTGTTCCTCAATCCATTGATATAACTTCTCGTTTTCCCCATAAAACGGATCAGGTAAAATTCCTTGTTGGTACAAGGCCTCTTGCACGCTGCCACGCTCCCCTAGCGGAAACCATTGTTGTGTGATGGGGTGTTGAATTTCCCACGTGAGTACCAGCGACTTTTGGGAACGTACGTTAATTGCAATAAAACAAAGGAATAAAAGGAACCCTTTTCTTACCATTTACGGTCATATTCAGTGTCTACCATTTCATCTCGAGTATTCGTTTTCATGGCAAAATTAAAGCCATTATACACGGAAAATCCGCCCACATTTCCTTTATTATCGATTGCAATAAATCCACATTGCAAACCAGTTAGGTCTTTGTTTTTACGAATGATGCGCATCACCACCTCGCGACAAGCTTCTGAAGGTTTCATCCCATTCCGCATGAGTTCAACTACAATGGCACTTCCAGCAACCCGTATGATGGCTTCCCCTAATCCGGTTGCCGTGGCGGCACCCACCTCATTGTCTACGAAGAGTCCCGCTCCAATAATTGGAGAATCCCCCAGCCTTCCCGCCATTTTATAGGCCCAACCGCTGGTTGTACATGTTCCGCCAAAGTTTCCATTCGCATCTCTGGCAATTAAGCCAAT
>DBCM01000032.1 GCA_002293045.1 Flavobacteriales bacterium UBA958
GATGGAACGTTTAGGAACGGAAACATCGAGGAGGCAACTACCCAGGTCATGGAAAATCTTAAGCACCTCGTAGAAGCCGCAGGATTCCACATGAACGATCTTGTAAAGTGCAGTATATTCCTAAAAGATTTGGCAAATTTTACAACGGTAAATGAAATTTATTCCCGCTATTTTGAAGAAACTCCTCCTGCACGAGAAACGGTGGAAATCAGCCGACTACCGATGGATGCCATCATAGAAATTTCTTGCATCGCAATAAAAGCGTGAATTCTAAACAGGACATAGCATTAACCGTAATTATCGTTAATTACAACGTAGCTTATTTTTTAGAACAGTGTTTACTTTCTGTGTACAATGCGAAAGGGATTGAAAACCTAGAGGTTATGGTCATTGACAACCGAAGCAGTGACAATTCTGTTGCGATGGTCCGTGAAAAATTTCCTGAAGTCCAGTTGATAGTCAACGAGGAAAATGTGGGGTTCTCTAAAGCCAATAACCAGGGAATAGTTCGAGCGCGAGGAGAATTTGTGGTGTTGTTGAATCCAGACACCGTGGTGGAAGAAGAAACCTTTGAAAAAACGATCAATGCCTTTCGAAGAAACCCTGAAATCGGCGGCATTGGCGTGCGAATGGTGGACGGAAAAGGTAGTTTTTTACCGGAATCGAAACGGGGTTTGCCTACTCCGTTGGTTGCCTTTTACAAGGTCTTTGGCTTAGCCCGTATGTTTCCTAGCTCTAGGCGTTTTGGCCGCTACCACCTGAGTTATCTGAGCGAAAAGGAGAACCATGAAGTGGATGTACTCAGCGGGGCGTTTATGGGTTTAAGGTGCAGTGTGTTAAACCAGATCGGATTACTTGACGAGGCGTTTTTCATGTATGGCGAGGACATTGACTTGTCTTATCGCATACAACAAGCCGGATACAAAAACTTGTATCTCGCAGAAACCACGATCATTCATTACAAGGGAGAAAGCACGAAAAAAAGCTCAGTAAATTATGTGTTCGTCTTTTATCGCGCCATGATTATTTTCGCGCGGAAGCATTTTTCCCAAAACTACGCCTTCCTATTCTCGGTATTCATCCATATTGGTATCTACGTGCGGGCATCGATGGCCATTGGAAAACGAATCGCGAGTAAAACCATGCCTGTGATTTGGAACGGCGGAATCGGGATCCTTGGATTGTATGGCCTCGCCGAATTTTGGAAAACACACGACATTTCCTTTCCATCAATTGTTTACTATGCCATGATTCCCTCGTATTGGGTGATTTGGTCGCTAACCAACGTGTTATCAGGAACATTTGACCCTCCATTTAAACCTTCAAAATTATTAAAATCAACCGTGGTTGGTACGCTGCTGATTTTAATGGCCTATGCCCTGCTCCCAAAGGAATTGCAGTTTTCAAGGTTGTTTATACTTGTTGGGTCGGTATGGTTTTTAGGATGGAATGTTCTTGATCGCTTGATTCGCTACTTGCTCTTTAAGCAATCCAGCGGATGGAATCCTTCTCGAAAGAAACGCTTTCTAATTGTTGGTGAAGAATCTGAATTTAAACGAATTAAACGCCTACTACTTCAACATATGAATGAGGTAGCATATATTCATGGTACATGGATTCATCAGACGTATCCGGAGGCCAGATACACACTCAATGAATTCGAACACCGAACGAATTTAAATTTGTACGATGAAATAATTTTTAGTGCGAAAGATCTAAGTGCACATCAAATTATTCATTGGATGACCTCCATTAAATCAGCGCATATTGATTTCAAAATTGCGCAACCGGATGCTGATTTCATCATTGGCAGTAACTCCATTGAAACTTCAGGGGAAACCTACAAGTTGAATATCAATAAACTAAGTAGACCGGAGAACTTGCGTTCCAAGCGATTCTTAGACATCAGCATTGGGCTCTTTCTGCTCCTCTCTTCCCCATTGACGGTATGGATTTATCGTGATAAAGTAGGAATCTTTAAAAATATCTTCCATGTAATTGCTGGACGTAAAACTTGGGTGGGGTTTATTCCAACAAATTCCGTCTTTAAAGACCCACAGCTTCCAACGTTAACACGGGGAATATTAACTCCAAATCCTACCTTAATGTATGAAGAACGGGTAATACACGACAAATTGAACCTGTTGTATGCAAGAGACTACAGTATCCTCACGGATCTTCGAATCATCCTTGGTTCCTTCAGAAAACTTGACCAACAAAGCTAAAAATACCCTTGAATTTTAAAGGCTTTTTCATACCTTTGCACCATCTTAGCAGACAAATATGGCAGAAATAGAGATTCGTTTACCCAAAATGGGGGAAAGTGTTACCGAAGCAACAATTACAAACTGGTTAAAAAATGTTGGGGATTCCGTCGCCTTGGATGAACCGCTGGTGGAGGTTGCAACCGATAAAGTAGACAATGAACTCCCTTCTGAGGCTGCAGGGATCTTGATCAAACAATTGTTTCAAAAAGACGAAGTTGCGCAAGTTGGAGATGTTATCGCCATACTTTCGACCGATGGGGCGGATAGTGCCACCCCTAAAGAAAACGTGCAAGCCACTGAAAACAAACCCGTTGTTGTCGAGAAAACGGTCAATGAAAATACACCAGTAGCGAGCGCTGTTCCTACCTCGGTGATAAGTTCTTCCAATCGATTTTACTCACCACTCGTTAAGAGCATTGCTTCACAAGAGGGCATTAGTCAAACAGAACTGGACAGTATTGTGGGCACAGGTTCCGAGGGAAGAGTAACGAAAAAAGATATTTTAGCACATATTTCAGGACGAAGTAATCAAGCAGCGGTCGTTGAAACACCTCGTGTTATTGAACCGAAAAATACAGCGCAGAAACCAACCCCAATTCCAGTGATTCCTTCGGGAACGGATGAAATCATCGAAATGGATCGCATGCGAAAGCTGATTGCAGATCACATGGTGATGTCAAAAAGCGTTTCGCCGCATGTCACTTCTTTTGTGGAAGCGGATGTTACCAATCTTGTGCATTGGAGGAACAAGGTGAAGAAGGAATTTTCAGCTCGTGAAGGGGAGAACATTACCTTCACTCCTATTTTCATTGAAGCCGTAGTTCGAGCCATTCAAGATTTCCCGATGATCAATGTATCCGTGAACGGAACTACCATCATCAAGAAAAAAGACATCAATATAGGAATGGCTACCGCTCTTCCTTCAGGAAATTTAATTGTTCCCGTGATTAAAAACGCGGATCTTTTAAATATAGTTGGACTTACCAAAGCGGTCAATGAATTGGCCAACAATGCACGAAATAATAAATTAAAGCCTGAAGATATTCAAGGCGGTACCTACACCATTACAAATGTTGGTACCTTCGGAAATGTGATGGGTACACCAATTATTAATCAACCTCAAGTTGCTATTTTAGCCTTGGGTGCTATTCGTAAAGTTCCTGCTGTTATTGAAACCCCGGAAGGTGATTTTATCGGCATCCGCCAGAAAATGTACCTTTCCCACTCGTACGATCATCGCGTGGTTGATGGTGCCTTGGGTGGTCAATTCGTGCGACGTGTAGCAGATTATCTCGAACAATTTGATATCAATCGCAAATTTTAATTAAATTAAC
>DBCM01000093.1 GCA_002293045.1 Flavobacteriales bacterium UBA958
TGGTATTTCATGGAGATTGACCAAAATGGACCTATGACTATTTCCATTAGTCAGCAAACCCCAGGAGGCTCAGGAATTGACGTTGACTTTGCTCTGTGGGGTCCGTATAATTCCTTAGCGGCAGGATGTGGAGGAGGAACGTTTCCGGTTGGGTCACCCATTGATTGTAGTTATTCAGTAGCAGCTCAAGAGACGGCGGTTATACCCAACGCACAAATCGGGCAATTTTATATATTATTGCTTACCAATTATGCGAATCAACCAGGCACCATTAGCTTTTCACAAACAGGTGGTACGGGCTCTGCGGATTGTTCTTTTGTATGTGGCGTTACCGGATTTTCCGCAAATCCTGGACCCTGTAATAACAACACCTATTCTGTGAGTGGTACGCTGAACATCAATAACCCGCCAAACTCCGGAACTTTAACCATTACAAGTAATTGCGGTGGTGCACCGCAAGTTTTCAATGCACCTTTCGGCACGGTGATTAATTATAACCTGACTGGATTGAATGCCAATGGTGCCAATTGTTTGGTCACTGCGGTATTTTCTGCCAATGCCAATTGCAACACCTCACAAAACTACACGGCACCGGCACCTTGTAATGCAAGCCCTTGTTCTTTTGGCAACTTTACAGGAAATATCACTAACTGTGATCCCGCCACGAACCAATACACCATCACCGGAACCATTAATTTCACGAACGCTCCTGCGTCAGGAACACTTACATTAAGTAATTCTTGCGGTGGATCTCAAGTTTTTAATGCTCCGTTTGGTAGCTCCGCCAATTTCAGCTTGTCGGGAACGGCGAATGGAAGCACCTGTGTTGTTACCGCTACCTTTTCTGCGGACCCCAGCTGTACAGCGACCCTAACCTATCCAACACCCCCACAGTGTAATTGCAACGCAATCATGGGTACCTTTACCACTACCCTTCAGGGACTACCTGCCATCAATAAGATTTGTTATGGGGATCAATTCAGCATTACAACGAACAATAACTTTAGCGTTCCGGCAGAGATTCCCGGCGCCACAAATCCCAATGATCCAAATTACGACCCAACCGCACCACCTTATGACCCCGGAATTATATGGCTTGCCTATTCTTGTCCGCCAACGGTTGCACTAACTCCAATTTTAGCAAATCAGCAAGGCTTAGATGTTCCCGATGACCCGTGTTTTGTTGGTGTAGTCACTAACGATGGGAATTTAACAGATGTGAACGACTTATCGTTCATCAACTCATTCCCAGCAGGCACCTTTACTGACAATACCGTTTATTTTGTTCCTATTACGATGTATAGTATTCAAAATGGAGTATATAGTTACGTGACATTACCTGCGTTGCAATGTTATGACCTTGGTGACCCGATTGCGATTCAATACTTACCGGATGTAACCACATCCTACACTTCGAATTGTGCAAATACCACAGCAACAATTACGGTTAGTGGGGGCTCTCCATCGTTAAACGGCACTCAATTTACGGCATCAAACCCCATTCCTGCAAGTGCTGGATTTGCGGTGAACACAACCACCAATGGCGGAAATATTATTATGAATAACCTTACGGCTTCAGGTCCATTTGGATTTACGATAACGGACGATGCTGGATGCACCTATCCTTTCACGGGTAATTATACAGGTCCCGAACCTGCCACTATTTCTTACCCAGATTCCGTATATTGTTTATCAGATCCAAATCCCATTGCAACCATCGGAGGAACGTTGGGCGGTACTGTTAGTTCAGGTCCTGGCATCACGGTAGATCCAGTGACAGGAAATATAGATTTATCGAGTTCATCTGTAGGAAGCTACCTCATTACTTATACCTCACCTGCTGCGGTTTGTCCAGGAATTGATAATGTGTTAATCACCATCTCACAAAGTCCAGTTGTGGATGCAGGATTAGACAAGGTGGTTTGTTTTGGAAACGCAGTACAATTAAATGCAACGGGTGCAAACACCTATGTTTGGAATGTTCCGGTTGGTAATGGAATGGCCTACATGCCTTCTCCGGGCACGAACGAGTTGATTGTTACAGGTTACAATGATGCCGGATGTCAAGGGACAGACACCTTATTGATTGATGTACTCGAAGATTGTACTGGTGAAGAATTAATTTATTGGGTGCCAAATACCTTTACTCCCGATGGAGATCAATTCAATCAATCCTTCAAACCTGTATTTTTCTCAGGATACGATCCATATGAGTACGCGATGTACATTTTCAACCGTTGGGGAGAACTTGTCTATGAAACGCGTAATGTCAAATTCGGATGGGATGGTTCTACCGGTAAAACAGGCGGTCGTGCTCCCGACGGAGTATACACCTGGAAGATTATTTTCAAAACCATTAACAACGATGAGAAAATCATGGAAGTAGGTCACGTGACCTTGATTCGTTAATGATTTTTTAACTTTTCCTTGAAAATTTTTCGGAATTTTTCAACCTTCGGTTTTACCACAAATTGACAATATTGATTTTCAGGGTGCTGTGCGAAATAATCGTGATGGTATTGTTCTGCACGGTAAAAATTGTTCAATTCGGTAAGTTCTGTAACAATAGGTTTATCCCATACCTTTTCCTTTTCCAACTTCGTTAAATAGGCAGAGGCAATTTCTTTTTGGGCTTCGTTGTGGTAAAAAATAACGCTTCTGTATTGCGTACCCACATCATTTCCCTGACGATTTAATTGCGTTGGGTCGTGAATCCACCAAAACAACTCAAGCAATTCGTTTACAGAGATAATTTTAGGATCAAAAACAATGCGGGCAACTTCCGCATGACCGGTTGTTCCACTGCACACTTGCTCATAGGTTGGATTAAGCGTTTTTCCTCCTGCATACCCAGGATACACATCAATCACTCCTTCTAATTCTTTAAAACAGGTTTCTACGCACCAAAAACATCCTGCACCAAGGGTTATTTCTTCGTTGCCCCCTTCTTCCTCAGCAGCCTTGAAATCCAAGGAAACCGAATTTACACAATACCTTAGGCCTGTTGGCTTTGGACCATCCTCAAATACATGTCCGAGGTGTGCATCGCATTTCGCGCAGCGAATTTCAATCCGTTCCATTCCATAAGACATATCCTTGACTTCTTTGATTGCACCGCTTTCGATGACATCATAAAAACTTGGCCAGCCGGATCCTGATTCAAATTTTGTGGTGCTGGAGAATAAGGGTGCATCACAGCCGATACAACAGTAATTACCATTGGCCTTGTGGTACACATATTTGCCTGTAAAAGGACGTTCAGTACCTCCTTCCTTGATGACATGACATACATTCTTTGGGAGCATTTTATCTCCAAATTTTTCTAGATCTTGAGTTGAATCCATCGGGTTATTAGATTGAGAGTATGAGCAAGCAGTTAACAGTAAGACCCATGCAAAAAAAGCGCTAGACTTAGCCTTTTGAAAGATATTTACGAACTGAAAAATGACCTGCATAAATAAGTGGTGTGAGTGCTACTCCTATCAACAACTTCAGGATATAATTTGTTGGAGCAATGAATAAATAATCATGAAAACTCATGTTACCGGTAATCACAAATCCAATAAAGAGCACGACGTATGAATCCACCAATTGAGACAGTACCGTACTCCCGGTGCTTCGCAGCCAAATATACCCGTCTCCTGTTTTTGATTTAATCCACTTGAAAACATAGGCATCCATGAGTTGAGAAAACAAAAAAGCGACGATACTCCCAATAATAACCATTTGAGCCTGTCCAAACACGAGCGTATAAGACTTATTATCGGCCAGAGAAGATCCTGGCAGTTCCAGCGCAGGAATTTTCAAGGAAATACCCACGATTAAAAAGCAGTATAAAATCAAGCCTGCGGTAATCCATGAGAGTTTTCTAACTGTTTTGTACCCATAAAATTCATTCAGTAAATCGGTAAGCAAGAACACGAAAGGCCACGGTAAAATACCAATAACGGTCACGAAAGGACCGAATTTTACACCGAAAATATTTCCTTCAATTGGAATTGAGATGAGCTTATTACTGATCAGTTCTGCAGTTACTGCGTTGGTGATAAACAACCCTGCCAAGATAATAAATAGCCAAGTTTTCCGATCAAAATGCATATTAGTTCTTTTTTACTTGTTTAGAAACCCCATAATCCAAGCGTTTCGTTTTCACATAATGGGAAATATAATACTTACTCGTTTTAAAATTATTTATGGTTACGCCTTTATTGGTGGAGGAATGAATAAAGTTAATTGCATCTGGCGTCACTTCAATGACCATTCCAACATGCCCTACTCCTCCTGAATTGCTACTCCCTCTAAAGAACATCAAATCGCCTGGTTGGATGGTACTTAGAGACACTGTTTCACCCAATTCAGCGAGGTTATAACTGGTTCGCACCAACGAAAACCCAAAGGATCCGAAAATGTAATTAATAAATCCGGAACAATCAAAACCAGATGGCGTGGTGCCTCCCCAATGATAAGGCGTCCCTAAAAATGTTTTAGCAAATGAGATTATGGATGCTACCTTATCATTCACCACCGTGGTATCTTTCTTGGGTTGCACTAGGGTGTCCAAGGTAATGGCCGAGCTATCCTTAATCACCTGACCGAACCCAACCGAAAAGCAAGCAAAGACAAAGAAGCAAAAAATAAGCGAAACTCGCATCTTACGAAATTATAACTATTTTTGAAAACACCTTACCAAAAGCCATGGCAGAAATCGATATTTCAAAACTCACCAAACTTTATTACTCTATTGGAGAGCTTGCTGCAATGCTTGAGGTAAATTCTTCCCTGCTGCGTTTTTGGGAGAAAGAATTTGAATTTCAAGTAGGTAAAAAAAATGCCAAGGGCAACAGGATGTACGGAATCAAAGAAATCGCATTCATCAACCACGTCTATCAACTGGTAAAGATTCAGGGATTTACCCTTGACGGTGCAAAGCAACAGCTAAAGGCCTACAAACCCAACGCTGAACTTCAGAAACACAAGAAACAACAAGAAATAATCGAGCGCCTTGAATCCATCAAGCAGCGATTACTTTCCCTTAAAACTTGGTGAACGGAATAAAACGAGGTACCTTTTTTTGATATTCTTTATATTCCGGATATTTTTCCGCGGATATTTCCTCAGAGAAATCTGAACTCCCTTTGAATAGAATAACCAAGAGCACACAACCTGCAATGGACCAATTGATCCATTCTCCGGTAGCGACCACCGAAAAGAAATAGAAAACAATCCAAATGCTTTGCTCCATGGCATAGTTCGGGTGACGTACCAAGCCCCATAATCCGGTACGAACAAATCCATGCGCATATTCTCCCAGGGGTTCCCCCGCATTAATTCTTCTGTATTTTTCTTGTTGAAATGTCCATTGCTGCTGATCTGCAATGAATTCAATCACGACAAATGAGACATAAATTAACGAGAGTAACACATCCCAAATGCCGAGTGGTTTATCGCCTACAGCTGTTACAATCGGGACTGTAAAAAGGAAGATAAGTACATTTTGATAAGCGCTTATAAAAAACAGGTTGAATAAGGCCCAAATTACCTTGTTGGAGAATCCTGGTCGCTTTCGTAGAATTTCCCATCGATAATCTTCTTCCCCTGCCCAAAACTTCCAGGTATACGCTCCACGACGGGCAAAGTTGTAGGTAAGCCTCACGCCCCAGATGGTAACAAGGACCGCCATGAGTACCATTCGATCCGTAAAACCGCCAACAGCAGCCATGTGCCAAACGTAGTAAATAGGAACAATACTCCATAATTTATCAACCTGTGAATTGTTCCGTGTGAGTTCACCCACAATAAAACAATAGGCCACCACAGCCCCCACGACATAGGTCATATGGTCTACCAAAATACTGTACTGAAGCTCCGTTAATGGGGTGCCAACATAAAATGAAACAAGGGGTAAAACAATTACTGTGAAAATTAATAAGAGGATCGTGATAAGCATAGTCCGTACATTTAGTTAGTTAATAAATATCCAGCGGTTTGCGCGGCAAAGGGGTAAAAGGATCCGTTTGCAATGGCAATTAAATGGTCTTGCTCGTTTCTGACCTCCGCCTGCATAAAGATAACTTTTTTCCCTTTACGAACTACCTTTGAAGTAGCGATTAACTGATTGTTAATTTTTCCTGAAGCAATGAAATTAGTTTGCATTTCAATGGTGGAAACCACCTGTCCTTCATCTGCCACGAGGGTCAATGCACCTGCTCCCATGGTTGCATCCAGTAAGGTGGTTAATACACCGCCGTGAACAAAACCGGGAGTAGCGAGATGGCTTGGAGTTACAGTAAGTGCGTAGGAGACCACTCCTTCATCGTGAATCGTAAGGGTCATTCCTAGAGCCTTTACAAAGGCATTTTGTGCTATGTGAAGTTGAATTAATGCTAATCCGCTATCGGTTCGAGCCATTGGAAAAATTCGTTAGTTAAGGCGCGATGAACGGTGGCATAATCGGATGTTTCAACCCAACAATTCACGTTTAATTTTCCTGAATTCGCTTCTAGCTCAGAAAAATATACTGCCGGGCTTGGGTCTTTAAGGATCTTCGGGTGCGCACCCAGGACCTCTTGAATTTTAGCCATCACCGCAGGTAGGTCAGCACCGTATTTAACAGGAAAAATAACATCCACTCTTCTTCGACCTTCTTTTGTGAAATTCACTATGGTCCCGTTAATTAAGGGTCCATTGGGAAGAATGATGGTTTTATTGTCCGGTGTTTTGATGTAGGTATTGAAAATCTGAATATCCGTAACTTCACCCGTGACCAATAAGGCGGTTATGGTATCATGAAGCTTAAATGGCTTAATCACCAAAATTAAAATCCCACCCGCGAAATTACTTAAGGTGCCCGAAAATGCCATACCAATGGCAATCCCTGCAGCTCCCAACACCGTGACAAAAGAAGTCATGGCGATTCCCATTTGACTGATTGCTGTAAGTACAACTAATATTTTTGATGCAATCACAGAAAAACTTGATAAAAAAGAGGTTAAACCCTCATCAGCCTTTCGTCTGACCATGAGTTGCGAGACCATCCGGCCGATTCTGTTTGAGAGCCAAAACCCAACAACCAGGATAATTAACGCAAGTAAGATATTGAGTCCCACATTCGCTACATAGTGTAACAAATCCACGTATTTGTATCCAAGAATTGTATCGTCTTTACTCATTGCTTTCGCTTGTTCGCTCAAAAGTAGTAATTTTCCTTTGCAAAGAGCCTTAAAACACGCTGATGAAAATAATGGAAGATGTTTCGTATTGGAACGGGGTATTTAGTGAAGAGGAGTCGCGCATGCATTTCCAACACCTCTCAACGCTCCCGTCCCTTGCCCAGGGAAGTTTTCACCTCTTTGGAAAACCTGTGAAGACCCCTCGGCTTGAATCCTTTCATGGAATTTCTCCAATTCCCTATCGGTACTCAGGTCAGACACTTCAGTCAATGCCATTTACAGCCCCGATGCATGATATTTTAGCACGAATAACCGAACTTACAGGGTGTACGTTCAATGCAGTGCTGATCAATGTTTATAGAAACGGAATGGATTCCAACGGGTGGCATGCTGACAATGAAAAGGAATTGGGTAAGAACCCAATTATTGCCTCGGTGAGTTTTGGCGCTGAACGTAAATTTCAATTAAAATCTCGGGATGGCACTATTAAAAAAACGATACCCCTTGAAAACGGTTCCTTGCTACTCATGGGAGGTAGCATACAACAGGATTTCATTCACTGCATCCCCAAGGAACCAAAGGTAGAACTCCCGCGGATAAACCTTACGTTTCGGACGATTTTTGAAGTTCGATAATTCCCTCATTCAGTCCTACACTGGAGGCATATACCTGTTTGATGTTGAAGGCATTGATTACCCACTGTACCTGTAATGCAGCCAAGTGAAGGTATTTTTTACGAAATGGGGGCACATGTTCCAAAATCATGCGATCGTCTAGTGTACTCGTAATCAAGGCCTCGAGCATGTCCTGTAAGGCTTCCATCGGCAAGGGAAGACAAGACCTTTGGGGCAGTTTTTTATGGTACATCAACTGATAGAAGGTTTCAAAAGGACCTGAACTTCCAATCAAATTTACCGATTGGTCAAATTCTACCGAAAGGGCTTGATCAAATTGCGCATAAATTCGTTGAATATCAGTGACTTCTAAGGTGCCGGAAGTATTTGTTTCAGCAAGAAGCCTAGTTACTCCAATATTCAAACTAAGGGCTTGCGTCATTTGTTCAGATTCAAAACGAATTAATTCAGTACTTCCACCCCCAATGTCCATTATCAACCCTTGGTTCGGACAAGTAGGTACGGAAGACGTCCCTTTAAAGACTATGGACGCCTCAACTGCTCCGGAAATCACTTCTACTTCCCACTTAAGCTCATCACGCACCCTAGATATAAATTGGGCCTTATTAATAGCATCCCGTAAGGCGCTTGTGCCGATGAGTTTAGGCTGTGATACCCCAAAATCCGAACACACCGTTTTGAAGCCTTGAAGGCAATCGACGGCATCTTGAATGGCTCGTTCCGTGAGTACTTTGTCTGGATAAAAATCCAATCCGAGTCGAACCCACTGTTTATCTTGGAAACAGACCTCCCATGAATCATTGGTGCAATCAACGATCAACAAATCAAAGGTGTTGGTCCCTAGGTCAATGGCTGCATAACGCACAAGCATGGTTATTTTCTGAGCCAGGAAAAGAATAACGAAAGGCTAAATCGATGGCTGTATGACAAGATTCCATGTTGAAAAATACGTGCTGCAAGCACGATGAACAGTGAACCTACGGATACTTGAATGATCCAAGCGAATAAAATTCCAAGGTATTGCGTCAACGTCACTCCTACCGTTACTTTAATCATGGAAACCATTCCCGAGGTCCAAGGGAAGAAACTGAAAAAGGTGGTTAATCCAGAATCTGGGTACGACAGGGTATTATATCCGGCAAAAATGGTGAGCGATAACAAAATCCAAATGGGCACCAAAAACTGTTGACCGTCGGACTCATCCCCACTCATGGCTCCCATGATCGTAAAAAAAGAAGCAAAAATCCAGTATGTACCTAGAAAAAATAGGATAAAATTGGGGATTAACCACCAATAATTCACTCGGTGAAATACCAAGTCCATCGGCATATTCTCTTGTGTCATGGTTTGCATGCCCAAGTCTTTCAGTTGTTGGTCGGAAATTTGTACTCCCGTTAAATGTTCTGGGGTGAACAACTCGGGAATAATCAAGGATTGAAGTACCCACAAGCCTAAACCCACAAAAACAATCCATGCAAAAAGTTGCAGGAAGGAAGCCAAGAGATTCCCGAAAATCTTACCAAGCATTAACTCTCGTGATTTAACGCTGGCTAAAATAACCTCAGAAATTCGATTCATTTTCTCTCGATTGATGCTTTTGGTAATGTTTGTTCCAAATATCGCAATGAAGAAAATCATGATATATCCAAGAAAATACCCAATCCATGCTACTCCATTGTCGGCTTGACTGTAGGGATCATCTACATTCCTGAAATCAATGTTTAACGGTTGCTTAATTTTCCGAAACTCATCCACCTCAAGCGAAGTGAATTGTTCAATCAACACCTCTTCCATTCGGCGTTCAATTTCGAATTTAAGCTTCATTTTCAGCTGTAAATTAGGTTCCTCCCGATGAAATAAGAAAACCTTTTTGTTGATTAAAACCTTTTCATTAAGCTCAATTAAGGCATCAAACTCTTGAAATTTTGGGCTGTTTTTAAAGGCATCAAACTCGATGTAGTCCTCATAGAAGTAATAGGTAACACCCTCTCTAGTTCGAGCAGCAATTTTATTCTCGAATAAATTAGTAGGGTCTGAAATCAGGACCTTCATGCTCGTTACTCCTTGATTCCCCGATTCTAAAAGCAAATAAATCATAGAAACGATGAGCAGGGGTCCAATAAATAACATGAGTTTAAACGAACGGTTACCGATGCGTTCTTTTAATTCTCGAAAGGCAATCAATACACTTTTATTCATGGGAATGATTCGTTACTAATTCGAGAAAAATATCTTGCATCCCCGGCAATTGCTCTTCAAGAAGCTGAAGTTCTACAGCGGTGGACAGTGTCTGGTAAACATCAGAAAAAACCTCTCCATGCCTGCTTTTGATTACGGATTGAAACCAGTGTTCGCCCAATTCTTCCGTTTGAATCAATTCAAATCCTGTCCATAGCGCATTTGCAAATGCAATTTGATTGCCTTTATACCTGACTTTGAAAGCCCCTGTTTTATGTTTTTCACGCAGCGCGCTCACGTGATCATGCGCCACAAGTTTTCCTTGATTAACCAGCCCAACTTCATCGCAAATCTCGTCCACACTGTTCATATTGTGCGTAGAAAAAATAACGGTTTTACCTGCTTTTTTCATTGCCTTGATTTCCTGCAAGATTAATTGAATGTTCAAGGGATCAAACCCACTCAGGGGCTCATCGAGAATAATCACATTTGGGTCATGTAACACGGTTCCAATGAACTGTACTTTCTGCGCCATTCCTTTCGACAACGAATCGATTCGTTTAGCTGACCACGGGTTAATTTCAAACTTATCCAGCCAAAAATTAGAGGCCTTGAGCGCATCACTTTTCGATAAACCCCGAATGCGTGCAAGAAAAACGAGGTGATCCAACACCTTCATTTCGCGATATAATCCGCGTTCCTCTGGCAGGTACCCAAAGGTTTTAACATGTCCATTATTCAAGGGAACTCCACCGATACGAACATGTCCCGCACTGGGCTCAATGATTTGATTTAGAATACGAATTAAGGTGGTTTTTCCTGCGCCGTTGGGTCCTATCAGCCCAAAAATCCTCCCGGATTGAATCGTTAAATCCACCCCATCCAAGGCTCGTTTTTGATTATAAAACTTACTGACGCTAGCAATCTCAATCATGCTACTAAACTAAGAATTATTTCTATTTACACGGATTTTATGCCAGCCAAAACGCGCCGAAGCCAAGACCATAAACACCATAATCGATGCAATCAACCACGCAAAGGAGGAAAAACTCACATCCAGGGATTTCATGGTTAATAAGGCGGGAGTTTGAAACGCTTGATCAGAGGATGTGACTAAGATTGCCGTAACAAAATTATTGGCGAGGTGAAATCCGAAAGGTACCTCAATGCCTTGATCGAGGAAGGCCATGAAAGAAATCACAATCCCTAGGGTGACATAGCTTACTAGGAGAATTAAGCCGTGTGTTTTCACTTCTGGATTCCCCATGTGCATTAAACCAAACATTACACCGCTTAAGATCACCGCCAGTGCTGCTGAACTCGTGCGTTTCATCAACCCTTGAAAAACAAAGCCACGGAACAACACCTCTTCGAACAGGACCTGAAACGGCAGGCAAACGATCAGCAAAACGCACATGAACACGAAAGAATTCAACTCGAACTTGAAGGTGTATTTTGATGGATTTAAGCCCCAATCCACCAAAATAGGAATAATAATCAGGATCGCCCACAGCGAAAACGAAATAAAGATGCGTTTTACATCAACCTTCACTCTACTGGTAAACCAAAGCAACCACGGTGTTTTGTGCACGAAGACCGCGCTTACAACAAACGCGATTAGCCCCAGAAAAAAGGGAATCATTTGCAGTAAAAACAGCTTTGAGAATCCAAAATAAGTGACTAATTCGGACATGGAATTTCCGCGATCATCGGGGTATAGCCAAATTAAGGGGAAATTACCTAAAATGAAGCCACCAAAAACGAGCCCTAGGGTAAGGACAACCTTTAAGGGGCTGTAGTCCCCGTAATTCCATGCCTGTTCGAACCTACTCATGAAAACATGTCTCGTACACGCTTAAAGAACCCTCCTTCTTTTTCACGATCCGTGGGTTTAAAATTACTGTTTTCACGATTTTTTTCGAACCATTCTTTTTCTTCCTTAGTAAGTTTAGTTGGTGTCCACACATGAATATGAACAAATTGGTCGCCGGTGCCGTAGCCTTGAATGTTAGGCAAGCCCTTTCCTTTTAAGCGCAGTACTTTCCCACTTTGTGTTCCTGGATCAATTTTTATCTTCACCTTCCCGTTAATGGTTGGGATTTCAATGGAAGCCCCGAGGATCGCATCAGCAATAGAAACGACCGATTCGAAATGTATGTGCTCATTTTCTCGCTTCAATTCAGGGTGTTCAGCCTCCTCAATAACCACGATTAAATCGCCATTCACCCCATTAAACGGCCCTGCATTTCCTTTTCCACGGACAGAAAGCTGCATGCCATCTTCCACCCCGCCAGGGATTTCTATTTCAATAACTTCTTCTTGCTTGCGCAGACCATATTGATCCGTATCGCTAGGTTTTTGGTCGATCATTTGACCGGCACCTTGACAAACATTACAGGTGGTTTGCGTTTGCATTGCCCCTAAAAATGTCTGCGTCATTTGCGTCATTCTTCCGGCCCCCTTGCAGGTGGTGCACGTTTTATAAGTTACGCCGTCTGCTTGAACTAATTTATTGACCTTAATTTTCTTTTTTACCCCGGAAGCAATTTCCTCCAGTGTCAATTTCATTTTTACGCGAAGGTTTGATCCCTTAACGACGCGTTTGTTGCTGCGGCTGCCGCCAAAACTTCCACCGCCAAAGGCACTTCCGAAAATATCTCCAAATTGTGAAAAGATATCATCCATGTTCATTCCTCCACCACCAAACCCGCCTTGTCCCATGCCTGCATGACCAAAGCGATCATAGGTTGCGCGCTTTTCCGAATTACTCAGAATTTCATAAGCTTCCGCTGCTTCTTTGAATTTATCTTCCGCCGACGGGTTATCCTGATTTCTATCGGGGTGATATTTTAGCGCTAGTTTCCGATACGCACTTTTAATTTCGGCCTCTGTTGCATTTTTTGCAACGCCCAATACGTCGTAATAATCTCTTTTTTGGCTCATACCCTTATTGTCCGACCGCTACTTTTGCGAAGCGAATCACTTTATCGTTTAAATAATATCCTTTTTCCACCTGATCAATCACCTTACCTTTCATTGCCTCATCTTCCACCGGAACGTTGGCGATGGCCTCATGCAGGTTAAAATCGAAGGGCTGATTCATGGCATCAATCGGCTTCAAGCCTTTGGATTCAAGAATTTGACCTAATTTGGTATAAATCAATTGAAACCCTTCTTTAAGCACCTCGATGTCTGTAACCTGTTCATTGTTTTTTGAAGCGCGCTCAAAATCATCCAAGATGGGAAGCATCGCCACGATCATCTGCTGGCTTGCTGAGGATAAATACTCCGCTTTTTCTCGAGCAGAACGTCGTCTGTAATTTTCAAACTCCGCGTATAGCCTTAAGAATTTATCTTCTTGTTCCTTTAATTTTAACTCGAAATCAAGCGCAGGGTCTGTTGGTGTATTCGTCTCGTTTTCACTTGATTCATGCCCCATATCCGGCTGTTGTTGTTGCTCATTCGCCTGTGTTTGATCTGATGCATTATCTTCCATAGCGTTATTTTTTCGTTTACTCATGTCGATTTCTTTGGGTTTTAAATAGACAAATTAGATTCCAAGCTTGGTGTTGTACTCAAGAAAGGACATATTGGCAGTATTCATGCACAACCACGCATCGAATGTCAGTATTTAACTGAAATTTCGACACACTTCAATCAATCGTTTGGCTTTATTTTCATCAAAAATAAGCACTTCTTCCGAAAACATAGAATCGGGGTCTAAGGATTGTTTTCCGGTGGCTGAAAAGTGCACTGCATCGGGAGCTACGCGCTCTAAAATAGCCGGTAAATTAGCGAGATTAATTCCACCACCGGGCATGATTTCGATGTGACCTTTCGCTTCTTTTTTCATGGATGCTAATACAGGAACCCCGTTTGAAATCGTAGTTGATAGGCCCGATGACAATACCCGATTATATCCCGCTTCAGCCAACCATTGGAGTTCTTGTTTCCATTCCACCAAATCATCGAAGGCCCTGTGAAAGGTTAGGGATTTATTGAATATGCTTCGAATCTGTTCAAGCACCGGACGATTTAAACGCATGGTATCTGTCAACATTCCCAATACTAAGCCATCAACGTTTAAGCGTTGAAATTCAAGAACATCCGCAAGGATAATTTCCATTTCATGTTCATTGTATACAAATCCGCCACTTCTAGGCCGAATTAGGACGTGAGTTTCGATGCCTAAGTCCTGTGCTTTCTTAACAAAACCTATGGATGGGGTTAATCCTCCCTGCTCTAAGTTTGCACAAAGTTCAATGCGATCTACACCCAAGGATTTAGCGGCTAACAAGGCTTCAACAGAAGCCACACATAACTCAATTTTCATGCTACAAAAATGCAAAATTCTTAGCCACAACTAGCTAAAAAAAGTGGACAAAAACGCTATATTTGCACTCAAATTTGAACTATGTCGTCCATCAACGAAGCAACCCTCGGATTCGATGCCTTTAAAGAAGAAGTGCTTACGGATTATAAATTAGCTTGTATTTCCAGAGAAGCGTCCCTTCTTGGAAGAAAGGAAGTACTCACCGGTAAGGCGAAATTTGGGATTTTCGGTGACGGTAAAGAATTGGCGCAATTAGCGCTTGCAAAGTACTTCAAACCTGGGGATTTTAGGTCTGGATATTACAGGGATCAAACATGGATGATGGCCATTGGAGCACTGAGTGTTCAAGCATACTTTTCAGGACTTTACGCTCACACCGATGTGGCGGTTGAACCTCAATCTGCGGGACGTCAAATGGGCGGACATTTTGCCACCAGAAATCTTGACGAACACGGACAATGGAAAAACTTAACCCAACAAAAAAATAGTTCAGCCGACATCTCTCCAACGGCAGGACAAATGCCGAGGTTATTAGGCTTGGCCTTGGCTTCTAAAATCTACAGAAATAATCGGGCTTTACATACTAATGAGTTTCAACAATTTTCTATTGAAGGAAACGAAGTTGCCTTCGGGTCGATTGGTGATGCCTCCACGTCTGAAGGACCTTTTTGGGAAACCTTAAACGCTGCAGGAGTTTTACAAGTTCCCATGGTGATGTCTGTTTGGGATGATGGGTATGGAATTTCTGTACCTAGGGAACTTCAAACGACAAAAAATAGCATTTCAGAAGCCTTAGCAGGATTTCAACGCACTGCCGATAATCCAGGGTTTGAAATTTTCACAACCAAAGGATGGGATTACGCGCATTTGTGTCAGACCTATGAAAAGGCGGTGAATTTGGCTCGTACGGAGCATGTTCCAGTGTTGGTGCATGTGCAAGAAGTTAACCAACCACAGGGTCACTCCACGTCCGGATCCCATGAGCGTTACAAAAGCGCCGAACGAATGGAATGGGAAAAAACCCATGACTGCATTGCTAAGTTCAAGGAATGGATTCTTTCTTTCGATGGCGGTCCTGAACCGTTGGCAAACGAAGAAGTCCTTGATCAAATCGCGAATGAAGCAAAAGAAGAAGTTAAAATATCGAAAAACGCGGCGTGGACTTTGTTCACGGAAGACATTAAAAAGGACAGCTTATCTTTAGAAGGCATTCTTAGTGGGTTGATCCAAGAAGGAATCTTGAGCAATACGTTTCAAGCAGAATTAGATGCCTTGATTAAAAACCGCGAACCCCAACGAAAAGATGTGTATTCTTTGGCACGACGAGCGCTCAGAAGCCTACGCGGAACAGAATCCACGAATAAAACGGTGCTCAGCCAATGGTTAAGCAAGAAAAAAGAAGAGAGTCACGACCGTTATTCTTCGTACTTATACAGTGAATCCGACCAACAAATTGGAAACATACCGACCATAGAACCTTCATATGATACCGACGCTCCCATGGAGGACGGCAGAATCATTTTACGAGAAAACTACCGAATGCTGCTGGAGAAATATCCGAACCTTCTTGTGTTTGGTGAGGATGCAGGTAAAATTGGCGGAGTGAACCAATCCTTGGAAGGCCTGCAAGAAACGTTTGGTGAGTTGCGGGTCTTCGATACTGGAATCCGTGAATGCACCATCATTGGTCAAGGCATTGGAATGGCCATGCGTGGACTTCGTCCAATTGCGGAGATACAATATTTGGATTACTTACTGTATGCCATTCAAATCTTATCTGACGATTTGGCGACGGTGCAGTATCGTACCAAGGGAGGACAAAAAGCGCCGTTAATTATCAGCACACGCGGTCACCGCTTAGAAGGGGTTTGGCACAGCGGCTCACCGATGGGAATGATCATCAATTCATTGCGTGGAATGCATGTATGTGTACCGAGAAACATGACCAAAGCGGCAGGATTCTACAACACCTTGATGGAGGCAGATGAACCGGCCTTGGTGATAGAACCTCTTAACGGATATCGAACGAAAGAAAAAATGCCAACCAATTTGGGTGAGTTTAAGCTTCCCCTTGGTCAGGTAGAACGCCTTAGCGAAGGATCAGATATAACCTTGGTTTCTTATGGTTCCACCTTGAATCTTTGCATACAAGCCTTACCGATTTTGGAAGAATTAGGGATTTCGGTAGAACTTTTGGATGTGCAGACCTTGCTTCCGTTTGATTTATCGCATGATATTTTAAAGTCGCTTGAAAAAACAAATCGCTTGTTAATTGTAGATGAGGATGTTTCTGCCGGTGCAACGGCGTATATTCTTGAAAAAATATTGGTAGAACAAGGGGGGTATTACCATTTGGATGAAGCACCTCAAACCCTAAGCGCTAAAGACCATCGTCCGGCCTATGGTAGCGACGGGGATTATTTCTCAAAACCAAGCATTGATGACATTGTAGAAAAAGTGTACGAACTAATGTCAAACGCAAACCCGACGCAATTTCCTCGCATATAATTATGGATATTACAGCATATCAACAACACTGGGGGACGGCCCTGAACGGGGGAATCTATCCAGCGGAATATCAACGCTATTTAGAGTTAAACGAAGTTCGATTTAAACGGATTACAAAGACCTTTACCCCAAGTACGGAATTTACTGCTGCAGTGCAAGGAATTACGAAACCCTCCAATTGGATCATCATCACCGAACCGTGGTGTGGAGATGCAGCGCAAAGTGTGCCCTTACTGTTGAAGCTAATAGATCAAATACCGAACGCACGTTTCACCTTAGAACTAAGAGACCAAAGCACCTTGATTGACCAATACCTCACCAACGGCGGGAAAGGCATTCCCATGGTAATTGTTCGAGATGAACAAGGAAATGATTTGTTTGTGTGGGGACCTCGAACGCGCGAAGCACAAGAACTATTTAACGAATTAAAAGCGGAAGGAGTTGAACTTAAGGTGTTGCATGAATCGTTGCATGGATGGTATGCAAAGGACCAAGGTAAAACCCTAGAGTTAGAGCTCTTGTCCTTGATTCAAGCCTTGTTTTAATTATTGATTATTAAAAACGAACCACCAAGTCATAAGGCATACGCATTTGAATCCCCATTTTTGATTCTAGAGCCTTTATGCGTTCATACTGTTCGAGTATTTCATTCGGTAAAGTAGACTGCTTAAGCCGCAAACGACTCTCTTCGTCATCCGTTTCTTGTTCAATCATTTTAATAATGGTACTAAACTTATCTTCCTTCACCTTTGGATAGTAAATAACTTTCGCTTCTTTGTCCTTTATTTCACGTTTCGCAAAGTCAATTACATCGGTTAATGAACCTAATTCATCAACCAAGCCTATCGCAAGAGCATCTTTTCCTGTCCATACCCGTCCACGTGCGATTTGATTTACTCGAGCCATACTGAGCGCCCTGCCTTTGGCCACACGTTCCATAAATTGGCTGTAAATTCCATTCACTTCATTCTGGACCATCGCTAATTCTTCAGGCGTTAATTTACGGTTGGTAGACAGCACAGAATGAGCATGCGTTTGTACCCGATCGAAGGTGATGCCTAATTTATTTTCAAGCATCTTTCCTGTATATGGAATCATCCCAAACACGCCAATGGAGCCTGTAATGGTTGTTGCCTCGGCAAAAATCCGATCCGCAGGTGTTGCGATATAATAACCACCAGAAGCAGCTACATCTCCCATAGAAACATACACTTTCTTCTTTTTTTGCGTCAACATTACTTCACGCCAAATTTCTTCACTCGCGAGGGCACTTCCGCCTGGACTATTAATACGAAACACTACAGCTTTGATATCATCATCATTACGCACTTTTTCGAAAAGGCGACAAATCTTTTTACTACTTACTCCATCGCCATTCACGGCTACTTCGCCTTCTGCGAGAATCACGGCAACAGCAGCATCTTGGGCTTGAACCAACACCTGATTTTCATAGAAAGCATTTTGTGCGTAGTCCGTTAACTCAGCCCATCTAATCTTACTGCTCGATGCTACGCCTGCTTTTTTGGCGAGTTTATCCATGAATTCGTCCTTGTATAGCAGGCCATCCACCAGTTTATGCTCGAGCGCTTGCTTTGGATTAACTACTTCCATGGCATTAATCCATGCATTAAAGTCTTCCGTTTCTATCTTTCGACTTGTTGCTATGTCGGTAGCCAATTCGTTCCATATTCCGGTCATAAGGACTTGATTCTGCATGCGTGCAGAGTCGCTTAATCCCGTTAAAAAGAAGGGTTCTACGGCACTTTTAAAATCATTATTCTCTCCGCGAATTACCTGAACTTCCACCTCGAGCTTATCCAATAACTTTTTGAAAAATACGGCCTCCGACCCTAACCCGGCTAACATAAAGGAAGAAGTAGGAAAGGCATAGCACTCATCCGCTACAGAACCGATGTAATATTCTTTTTGAGAGATTCCTTCGCCTTGAAAATAGGCGACTACAAACTTACCGGATGACTTTTTGAAATCAGCCAAGGCCTGACGAATGGTTCTTGCTGTAGAAATCCCACAATTCAACTCATCGATGTCGATGTAAATCCCTTTAATTTGATCATCAGATTTTGCTTCCTCTAGGGCAAACAGAATGTCTGACAAGCCCAGGGATTTATTCAACTGGAAGGAACTTGGATTAAATTCATTGTTACTTTTCTCCTGAATGTTCCCATCAAGTGTTACACGTAAAATTGATTTATTTTCAATGGCATATGGTGCCGGGCCAAACTCAGAAAACGAACCAATAATTCCTCCAAGAATTAAGAAAAAGAACACCAGTCCTAAGGATAAAGCGATTCCAATCGCTACCAAGGTTGGCCAAAAAATTCGCGAAAATGGGATTTTTGAGTCAGTCATAACATGTATTTATTTATTAATTAAGGAACTTAACTGTACAGGTAAATTAAACGGGTTTATTCGCAAGGTAAGGCGAAAAGACGAGAGGTAATTGCTGTATAAATCCCCCATGTTACTGGATTGTATCAATGGGAAATAAAGACCGACGATATCTCCTAAATTAATTCCTAACCCGGCATTATACAAGGTGGATACCCCTACTCCATTATCATACACTCCGAAATCAGCAAATGCCACGAACATATTGGGTTGAATCGGAAGTTGAACCGTAGCATTTACAGCGCTTGCCCAATAATTCGACATCCGTAAATTGTTACTCCCGGTTCTAAATCCTCCCATGTTATCCGCATACTGCGCACCGGAAACCGTTTCTCTATTGAAGTAATAATGTTCAGCAAACAGGTCTTGGTATCCCGCTGCCCCAAACATAGAAATCGAATACCTACCCATTGCATTATAATAGGAAGAACCAGGATTGTAGGTGAAATTATACCCTCCATAAAGCCGGAATCTGATAGAACGGGTTATTTTACGGTCTACATAAGTAAGGTTCACTTCTTGTGTTGTAGAAGCTCGGGTGAAATTCGCCGGATCAAATACTTGGTCCTGATACCCTCTTACTCCCTCCAGTTGAAGCTGACTCTCGTACGAAACACGACGTTTTATCCATTTAATGGTGTGACTTACTTTTGCTCCATATTCCGTACTCATATCAGAACTGAACACATCACGTCGCGCTAAACCTTTTATTATCACTTGATGGCTAAAGCCCTTAGGTGTTCTATCGGGCGTTAAATTCAGAGTGAGATAAGGTGTTGCAGCGATAAAAAAGGATTGACGTTGACCGTTTGGATCGTCTCCAATTCCAAACGATTTTACACTAATCCCCGTTTTGATAGAACGCATTCCTGAGGTTGGAAACGCAGTCTTACTCAATTCAACAACCCCTCCAACTGTTTTCCTTCCAAAAGAGAACATAGGAGCTATAACATATTGCACGGGTTTAAATGGAAGCCCGAAATTATGCACTGCCACTCCGAGCATAGTATGGTCGGAATGATTAAAGGCCATCATTGGGGTCCAAAACACATTTGTTTTATTCGATTCGTGGTCACCAAACATAAATTCAAGCGCCAGCGGCTCCTGTTTTTTAAAGAGGCGCTTATTTACGAATAAGCGATTATTTGCTCGATTGATTTCTGGGATATTGCGATTTGGGTCAATGGCAAACTCAGAGATGGATGGATGCCCCTTAAAGATTAAGGTTGAACGTTTTTCGGATGGATTTGTCCATTGGGTTTCCAAAATTGATCCCGCTTGATCTATGGAAGAAACACCGATCGGACCGGCCACACTTCCTATGTTCTTCACCTTTACCGTAAAAGTATTCAAGGGTTCGACGCGCTTCGCTTTTTTAATTTTATAGTCTATATGGTTCGTTGTTTGAATTAGATCACCAAATAACCAATCCAGTTTTCGACCGGACACTCCTTCAACTACACGCTGCATATCTTCTGGGTACGGATGTTTAAATTGATATAGCTCATAATAGCGATGCATGCATTGATCATACAGTTCGTCTCCGAGATAACTTCTTAAATACTGAAAAATCAACCCCGTTTTTTGATACATAATGGCGCCATAGTTTGCAGAACTAAAATCCGCCGAATGCGTTTCGATGGGTTGATCCAATGCCAAGACCGCTAACAATCGGTAAAAAATGTCCCCCATATCGTGATGGTCGAGGTCGTTCAAGTGAAGTTTACCGCCAAGCACCATGTCTGACATGTCTTGGTTATCGGGATATTTAGTAGCGACATACCGCATTTCATTTGCCGTATTCATGCCTTCATCCATCCACCCGTGTTGTCGTTCGTTGGAACCTAAGATGCCATAAAACCAGTTGTGCCCAACCTCATGGACAATAACCACTTCTAATTCTCTGGCAGAACTTGCATTTCCAATTACTGTAATCATCGGATATTCCATGCCCCCACCGGCGCTAATGGTCCCATCCACGGCAGTAACCGCTGCATACGGATAATCTCCGTTCCATTTGGAATAGTAATAGGTTCCATCATTAATGTACTCAATGGCATTTTGCCAATTCAAGGCATTTGCAGGGGTAAATAAGGCCCATGTGGTAACGCTTCTGCCCGATTCAGGCAATTTAACGGATCCTTTTAACACCTTATATCGTTTGTCTGCAAACCATGCGAAATCATGGACTTTATCCTGCACATAACGAAGCGTTTTCCATTCAGAAGCAGAGGGTGGGAAGGAATCGCGTAGACTCCCACTAGGAAGAGCAATGATTTCAGTTATTCGTTTTTTAGTGTCTTCAGCCATGGAATCCAAAAATGTGGCTTCCCTTAGGTTTTGCAACTCCCCTGTAGCACCGACGACATAGTTGGATGGAACGGTAATCGACACATCGAACGAACCAAATTCAGAATAAAATTCTCCTTGATTTAAATAGGGAATCGGATGCCAACCTTTGTGATCATATACCGCTGGTTTCGGATACCATTGCGTAATTTGATAAGATTGACCGATGTGACCCAAACGAGAAATAGAACCTGAAGGAATCTTTACTATAAATGGTGTGGTTACCGTAAGCTGTTTTCCGGGTGCTAAGGGTTGTGCTAATTTGATGAGTACGATGTCATCATGGTTCGGATGGAAAGACCAGGTTACAGCACTGCCATTAATTTTAAAATCTAGGGCGGACATGCCTCCCCGTTCAGCGCTATCCATCATAGACAACTTAGTGCCTTCTCGTTCCAACTGTTCAGCCAAGGCACTGTTCCCATTGGTGTAGGCATTCGGCCAAACGTGAATATACAGGGAGTCTAAGGTGCTTGGAGCGTTATTTAGGTAATCAAAGGCAATTTCACCATAAAGCCGGTGAGTTTTATCGTCCAGTTTGACAGAAATTCGATAATCTACATGCTGTTGCCAGTACTGTGCATGAAGCGGATAACAGATTGCGGCGATTAGGGTAAGAAAAAAAACTTTAAGCATAGATAGCGAATTAGTCGAACTAAACTTCTAATAAGAATGCGTTCATGTTGTGGTAAAATTAGCAAATTCCTGACGGGTTTCATAAAACAAAAAAAAGCCGTCCTAAGACGGCTTTATAGTGCTTATAATCTTGCGGGTTATTTCACCATCAAGGACGCGGTAGCGCGTATTTGATTTTGAACCAAAGTAACAAAATATATCCCAGGAGCCCATGTTTGAGTATTAATTACTGTTCCATTTAAGGCGTTATTCAAGGTCAATAAATGCTTACCGGTAATATCACAAACTTCTACTGAAAAAGCGCGATTATTAGATACCGTTAAGCTTACATCACCAACACTTGGGTTCGGTGTAAGAACCATGGTGATTGCTGCAGCTTCCGTTATCCCAACATAATTATCCATACCGTCGCAGTTCTCATCGATGCCGTTATCCAATACTTCCATTGCTCCTGGATAAATGGTTGAATCCGCATCGTTACAATCTCCGCTGATGAGTGAATAACCAACTACCACTGAATCGCAATATTCAACGGATACTTCTGAACCAAAACCATCAGAATCTAAATCTTCAAACAATGTGTAGGTAGCAAGACCTTCATCCGTGTTCCCGTCGCAATTGTTATCCAGTTCATCGCATAATTCCATTGCTCCCGGATAAACCGTAGGGTTTGAATCATCACAATCAGAACTGTCTGCTACATACCCCATAGGTTGACCACAATTCATCGTTGGAGCACCTACGTTTCCAAATCCATCGCCATCAAAATCTTGATAATACGTCATTACAACGGTTGCTGTTGAGTCATTGTCGTTACAATCCGTACTGTTTGCAACATATCCATTGGGCTGAGTACAGCTGGTGGTAGTCATGACTGCATTTCCAAATCCATCGCCATCTGCATCTGCATACCACATGGTGTTTGGATTAACAAGCGCAGAGGTATCATTACAATCTGTGTTATCAAGCACTAATCCTGGTATTTGTAAACAAGAGAGCACTGGTGTGTTAATGTCTCCGAACCCATCACCGTCTACATCCGCGTAAAACATAGTTGGTGTATTACAAGGAGTTACCTGGTACCAAGTTGCTCCGGCGCGAATTTCATCTACTTCCACATTACCCGTTCCTGCGGCCGCATTTCCTCCTTGACGCAGGAAAATAGAAGCGAAGCTAGCAAGGCCAGTAATGCCCGTATTGTTTGTATGATTCGCCGGAGGTTCAGGAGTTCCTGGAGTTGGATTCACCCACATTGAGGCATTAATCGGAGAAACGGTTGCATCAAGCTTAACCACAATAAAAACCGTAGTTCCTACAGGATATTCGGTTGGTAAATATGACGTTGCATTGCCCGTTCCGCTTTGATTCAATAATCCCAAAACAAAGGTGTTAGGCGTTAATCCAGCCTTAACAAACACTCTTCCTGCTAAGGAGGTCACTGTTCCACCGGCAGCTCCACCAAATCCAATAAAATAATCACCTGCACCTCCATTCGCATGAAGACCGGTAGTGGTTGGTACATTTAATAGGAAAGAGTAATACCCTACGCCGGTGATGTTTGATAGCGCTTTATTAATATCCTCACTGTTTCCAGCGGTAAGTTGGATGCGATTCCCTACAGAGTTCTCCAATGCGGCAAAAGACAAACTGCTTCCGTTATTCGAAGGGGTAGTTATTGCTTGCAATTGACCAGGTGTGGCTCCTGAATGGGTAGTCCAACCATTCGCATTGGCTGCACCTGTAAAATTAAATTGTTCGAAAGGCTGGGCACCAACCCAAGAGGAAATCAACAAGCCCAATACTAAAGTAACTTTTTTCATATTTATTTATTTTTTACAAAATTAGTTTAAAAAAAAGGGGCGGAGTCAAAAAACACCACCCTTCAAATATATTTAACCTAAACTTAACTTAACTCTGGTTTTGGAAGTAACACTTTGCGGGATAATTTCCACTTCTTAGTTTTAGGATCTTTACCCATCACCTTGAACGTTAGGATTTCTCCCTCTTTACACACATCCTCCATTTTACCGACTTTTTCCCAAGAGAATTCAGAGATATGGATAAGTCCATCTGTACCCGGAATAATCTCAACGAAACATCCAAATTCTTTTACTGATTTAACTTTTCCTTCGTAAGTAGCACCATCTTCAACAAGCGGTGGAAAAGCAATCATGCGAATTCTTCTCAATGCTTCCTCCATATTTGGACCATTGTTAGAAAGAATTTGAACCGATCCCTCACCATTGGCAAGTTCTTCAATGGTAATGGTTGTTTGTGTTTCTTTTTGTAACCCTTGAATGATTTTTCCTCCAGGTCCGATGATGGCACCAATCATTTCGTTAGGAACGATGACAGCTTCAATTCTTGGGGCAGAGGCTTTCAATGATTCTCTTGGCTCAGCAATGGTTTCAATGATTCTATCAAGAATGTGTAAACGTCCTTGTTTCGCTTGGTTCAATGCTTGGATAAGTACTTCATATTCCAAACCGTCTACTTTGATGTCCATTTGGCATGCGGTGATTCCTTTTGCGGTTCCTGTAATTTTAAAATCCATATCTCCCAAATGGTCTTCGTCACCCAGGATATCTGAAAGCACGGCGAATTTACCCTCGTCAGCTACTAATCCCATGGCGATTCCCGAAACCGGCGCAGTGATTTTGATCCCTCCATCCATAAGTGCCAAGGTACCTGCACAAACGGTTGCCATTGAAGAGGAACCGTTGGATTCAAGGATATCAGAAACCAAACGAATGGTATAGGCGTTTTCTTCAGGAAGTACAGGTTTTAGGGCACGAAGCGCTAAATTACCGTGACCAATCTCACGGCGAGAAGTTCCTCTAAGCGGTTTTGCTTCACCCGTTGAGAACGGAGGAAAATTATAATGAAGCATGAATTTCTCCGTACCACGGAAGGTAGCGCCATCAATTAACTGCTCATCCATTTTACCACCTAAGGTAAGTGTGGTTAGGGATTGAGTCTCCCCACGGGTAAATACAGCAGACCCGTGAACGTTTGGCAAATAATTCACTTCACTCCAAATCGGACGAATTTCGTCGAAATTTCTACCATCCAATCTTTTTCGTTCGTTAAGCATTACCCATCGAACTGCTTTTTTCTTAACTTCAGAGAAATATACCCCAATGAATTTTCCGATTTCTGCTAATTCCTCTTCGGAATAAGATGCTTTAATCTCTGCTTTAATCGCATCGAACAATTCTGTTCTTTTCGCTTTATTGGACAATCCCATGCGTGCAACGTCTTTACATTTTTCCATGGCCATGGTGTACACGTTGTCTTTCACTTCAGCGTTGTGAACTTCGTGACAATATTCTCTTTTCGGGGATGCCGTAGCAATTTCCGCTGCCAATTCTAATTGAAACTGACATTGTTCTTTGATGGCTTCATGTGCAATTTTGATAACGGCAACTAAATCATCTTCAGAAACCTCTTTCATTTCACCTTCTACCATGTTAACGTCTTTTGCGGTACCCGCAACAATGCAATCCATGTCTGAAAGCTTCATTTCTTCCATGGTAGGATTCACGATGAATTCACCATTGATGCGTGCAACCCTAACTTCTGACATTGGACCATTAAAAGGAATGTCAGAAACAGCAATGGCTGCAGACGCAGCAAAGCCGCAAAGTGCATCAGGATTATTTATTCCGTCGTAAGCCAACAATTGGATCATCAATTGAACTTCAGCATGGTAATCATCTGGAAAAAGCGGTCGAAGCGCACGGTCTACCAAACGCATGACCAGAATTTCAGATTCTGATGGTCTTGCTTCTCTTCTAAAAAATCCACCTGGGAAACGTCCAGCGGCAGCATATTTCTCGCGGTAATCGACCGTTAATGGAAGGAAATCTACTCCTTCCTTTGCGTCTTGCGCAGCGACTACAGTTGCCAAAAGAACGGTTTCACCCATTCTAACTTCCACTGAGCCATCGGCTTGTTTTGCCAATTTACCTGTTTCTACACTAATGGTTTTCCCACCAGTAACTAATGTTTTTTTAATTCCTAAGTTCATAATTCTATCGTTTTACTGTTTTTTTCATGTCCCTGTGACAAGAAGGTTTATTATTTATTTATCGGTTTCAATTCAAGCGTTACAGTTTATAAAAAAAGGGAAGCCGACCCAAGTCGAATGCCCCCCCTTTCAATAAAATGTAGTTCGTTATAATTAACGACGAAGTCCTAACTCCTTAATTAACGCACGGTATTTTTCAATGTCGTTACTTTTCAGGTAATCCAACAGGCTTCTTCTTTTACCTACGAGCAATTGCAGCGAGCGCTGTGTTCCAAAATCCTTTCGATTTTTCTTTAAGTGCTCCGTTAAATGACTGATTCTGTAAGTGAACAAGGCGATTTGACCTTCTGTAGATCCTGTGTTTGTTTCTGAACCTCCGTGTTTAGCGAAGATTGTTTTTTTAACTTCTGGGTTTAAATACATGCCAATATTGGTTAAATAATTTTTATGTAGCCTACAAACTTTTTGTAAGACGATGCAAAGGTAGGGATAAATTCTTAAAACACAAGGTTGGTTCAACAAATTAACCCAAGGGCTTCAAAAACTCGAGATATTCGGAATTCACATTCCGAAGGACCATAAATAAAACCAGAATTACAATTATCGTTATGAGGGCTGCATGGCTATTCACAATGGGAGGTACGGGTCTTAGCCGTTCCCACTTGAGTAATAAAAATAAAAAGTCTATACACAAAATAACCAGCGCCAAGAACACTAAAGGATTCATGCTAAACGCCAATGCAAAATCTCCCGTGAAAAAAGCATGCAATGCGCGTTGTAAACCGCAGCCAGGGCAAAAAATTCCTGTATGTTGAAAGATAAAACATCCGGGCAAACTCGAATCGTGATTAAAAGGATTCACAAACGCATAGAATAATGCAAAGAGAAAAAAAACTCCGTAAAAAAGAACATACCTATTTTTCATGCTTACAAAAAATGCCCCGAAGGGCATGTTCAAATGTATAACAAAAATCGATTAATCCAGCAAATCAGGGGCGCTCGTTTGATTAAACACAACTTCATCACCGGCACGTGAAAAAGGCGGATACGTATCTGTTAAATATGACATAAATGCATTTACGCGGACATTCCAACGAATAACACCAACCATGTATGCGTGCATTCCCTCTGGATATTTACCCGTGAACAAGACCGCCCAAAATGCAATCATTCTCACGAACATTGCACCAATTTGCAGAAAAAAGAGAATGAATGCGTGTGGTAGTAACACATAAAAAATCCCAAACATTGCTCTCAACAAAACAGAAACTCGATTTGATGCCTCGGGATATTCAATATCCAATACGACGTCTGTATCGTTGTGTGTCATACCGAAAGCAGGATATCCATCGCACAAATTCATCGAGCGCGCAGAAACTCGCAACGACCAACGCATTAAATTCAACTGAAAATCGAACATGGAGCGAATCATTTTTCCAGTAATTAAAATGGACCAAAAATTAATAATGCCAACAACGGATGAAGCCATTGACATAAAGATTAACAAAAAACCGTGGGGCAATGCAATATACAATCCCCCAAATAAGGAGCGAAGAATTAATGATCCACGAGAATAACTTTCTTGGTGTTTGATACCGACTTTCATGATATTTAAGGCGCGTTAGTTTGTCAAAGGTAAAAACTTTAGCGGTTGAGTAGAAACAACAAGCAAATTCTTAAGCGTTCTAAAGCCAAACCTTAGATCCTTCGCTGCAGTTTTGACAAATATCAATTCCTTGACGGTTGGTTAATACCGCATTTCTAAACTTTTTATACTTCGGATTATTCCAAACTTGGCGAAACGTTTCCTTCGTGAGTGCCCCCATTGCATGGGATGCGTCCTTATCAAAACAACACGGAACTACCTGACCGTCCCAGGTAATTACACTGCCCGACCACATACGCCAACAGTGATTGCCCCCGGGCTGCTTCAATTCGAAGGTTCCCTTTCTGTTTAACCTATACCTGCTGTACTGCTCATTTTCCGGCATCAGTGGATTACCGGACTCATAATCATACAGTTGTGCAGATTTGATACGTACCTCATCAACACCCAATTCTTTTGCCTTTTCAAATACCGAAGAAATCTCGTGTTCGTTTGGCTTTACAGCAAGGCATTGAAAGATCAACTGCGGTGTTTTCGACTTCAGTTTTTTCTTGGCCTCTACCAATGCCGAAGTGGCTACCCAAACTTTATTAATATCTCCATGAACCCGATATTGCTCGTATACTTCTTGCGTAACACCATCCACCGAAATGATTAATTGATCCAAGCCACTTTCCACGATTTCCTCAGCATTTTTTTGATCGATAAAATGTGCATTGGTTGAGGTTGCAGTAAACATGCGGTGCCGTTTTGCCGCCTCGATTAATGATAGAAACTTCGGATTTAAAAAAGGTTCGCCTTGAAAATAATAGGTGATATAAAAAACGGTTCTCGACAACTCCTTCAACCACTGTTCATGCTGCACTAAATCCATTTTTCCAGTTGGTCTTGAAAACTTCTTCAAACCACTCGGACATTCCGGACACCCTAAATTACATGCCGTAGTAGGCTCCATACTCACATGGAATGGCAACCCTAGATGCATGCTTGTCCGAAATATCCTGGACAGATAGTAACTCAGCACCAATCCAATGAAATTTATGACCCGCCTTAAAGACAGGTATTTTAACCAAGCAAGTACTCCGTTTATCATTTTCACATAGCGAAGGTAATGATTTCCGCATCGAGTTAAACAGCATACGAATTAAGCGTATATTTGCATAGAAAATTTGATTATGCAGGTAATTCTAAAGCACCAGGAAATACATCAAAAGATTACCCGTCTCGCTTACCAGATTTTGGAACAATGCACCGATCAAGAGAAAATCTTCATCGGAGGCATTCAAGGGAACGGCATGCTCCTCGCAACATACTTGAAACAAGTCATCGACGCGCACGGAACCTTAAACACCCAAATATTTGAAATCGAAATCAATAAAGATGAACCTTGGGCTAATCCGATTGGGCTTTCCATTCCAGAATCTGAGCTCAAGCACGGGTATATTGTGTTGGTAGACGATGTGATTAATTCGGGAAAAACCATGCAGTATGCGCTCATTAAATTTTTACAACAAGCCACACACGCCATAAAAACCTTGGTTTTGATTGACCGTCAACACCGAAGATACCCCATCAAAGCTGATTTTGTGGGATTGAGTTTATCAACCACTCTCAAGAATCGTGTAGAGGTGGATCTAACATCCACGTCACATTTTGCCTATCTCATATGAATCGCATCACTGAAAGTAGCTCAAATCACGATCATTTGGAAACAATGTCCACCGCAGGGTTGCTGCACGGCATTAATTCCGAAGATGCCAAGGTCGCTGAAGCCGTTTCGCTTGTTATTCCCCACATTGAAGCCTTTGTTGATGCCTGTTACACGCGGATGTCTCAAGGCGGTCGCCTCTTTTACCTAGGTGCCGGCACCAGCGGTCGTTTAGGCATTGTTGACGCCAGTGAATGTCCACCCACCTTTGGGGTCAGTCACGGCGTGGTGATTGGCATTATTGCGGGCGGTGATACCGCCATTCGCAAGGCCGTTGAATTTGCAGAGGACGATGAGGCACAGGGCTGGAAAGATCTCGAAACACATCAAATAAACCCCTTGGATACCCTGGTAGGAATTGCTGCTTCAGGCACTACCCCCTATGTCATGGGAGCCATTCGAACCGCAAACACCCAAGGAGTATTAACGGCAGGGATCACCTGCAATCCCGGATCTCCCCTTGCCCAAGAAGCATCCTTTCCGATGGTTCCGGTTGTGGGACCAGAATTCGTTACGGGAAGTACCCGCATGAAATCCGGTACTGCTCAAAAATTAGTGCTCAACATGATCTCCACGGCGCTTATGATTAAACTTGGACATGTGAAAGGAAATAAAATGGTGGATATGCAACTCAGCAATGAGAAATTAGTACAACGAGCCATCCGCATGGTTTGTGATGAAATACCAGTCACTGAAGCAGAGGCTGAAGCGCTTTTGAGTGAATTCAAATCAGTTCGCGCCAGTGTTGATGCCTATCATTTAAAACATTTACACCCATGAGTTTTGATCCCAACGGTGTGGGGGTTGCAAATGGCAATCTTTTTGGATTTCCTGTAACAGAAGGAGATGCTGACCTTGTTATCATTCCTATTCCCTGGGATGCAACGGCTTCTTACGGCAAAGGAACGAGCAATGGACCCCAAGCGATTTTAGAGGCATCAACCCAACTCGACTTCTTTCATCCGCGACTCAACAAGGCCTATGAAACCCGTGTTTTTTTAACTCCAATCTCTGAGGAATGGAAAGCGATTAATGATGAATTCAATCAGAGAGCCGCAGCCTATTTTTCAGACCTTGAACAGCTCGGGGAAGAGGCCGCGCAAGTGAAGCATCAAGCGATTATCGATGAAATCAATACAGCGCACAGTGCCCTCACCAGCCATTTAAAGTTACGGGTTGAACACCTATTACAATCCGGTAAAACCTGTGCTGTATTGGGAGGTGAGCATTCCACCCCACTGGGCTTGATTCAAGCCCTCGATGAACACTACGAATCTTTCAGTATCCTTCAAATTGATGCCCACGCAGATTTAAGAAAAGCCTATGAAGGATTCGAGCAATCGCATGCAAGTATCATGCACAACGTAGTTGAATCCTGCAATTCCTTGGTGCAACTCGTGCAAGTTGGTATTCGCGATTTATCGCAAGACGAGTATGAACGGTCCTTAAATCACCCGAAAATCACCACCTATTTTGATTGGGATTTGAAGGAGGCCTCGTTTCAGGGTAAATCATGGAAGACTCAGTGCGAAGAAATTATTGAAGCCTTGTCATCCGACGTTTATATTTCCTTTGACATCGACGGCTTGATTCCAAATTTATGTCCGAATACCGGTACCCCTGTACCCGGAGGGTTTACCTTGGAACAAGTCAGTTATTTACTCTTCGCGCTTGTAGACTCCGGACGAAACATCATAGGATTTGATTTAAACGAAGTATCTCCAGGAAATCAAGGAGATTGGGATGCCAACGTTGGCGCCCGTGCCCTTTGGCAATTGATATGTGCAACGGAGTTAAGCCGCAGAAAAACATGCTAGAACGCATCAAATATAATTTTTGGTTATTGGTGTTTATTCTGAATACCTTGTTCTTTTTATTCTTTTTATATCAAGCGATTTCGTTTACCAGCGTGTATGCCTACCGCTGGGTGTTCTTCCTGTCTACACCATTTTTTACCAGCGGTATACATTTATTGATTAAATCCAGGTCTACGAAAGCAGAATGGCTCTCTGTACTGAATTTCATACTCACAGCGTTTTTGATCATATACTTTAATGCCGTTCCCGATGCCCTAGAATCCGCGTGGATATGGTTTAGCATTCCAATCTTTAATCAATTGTACATTAATACGTTTGATGTGATTTGGACCAATCAATACCGTTTTCGAGTACTCGGTGTAAGTGCCATTTCTGTACTTTGGGTTTACACGCTTGGGGCAATCTTATCGAATTACTCCCCCCTATTTTCATGGCTTGTACCCTTGAGTATAATCATAGGACTGATTATCATTACCGTATTATTCCTGGGTAATACCCAGAGAACACGCTAATACCTCCCGTAGCCAATCACACGAGACGAATAATACTTCGAATTATCGATGTCCTGAAACATTACGCCTTTGCTGCTGCTGGAATGAATCATGCGCTTTGGCTTACCGGGCTCATTTACTAAAATACCCACATGACTCACCACCCCTTGCTGACCAAAAAAAACAAGGTCGCCAATGCACGCTTCCGCTGGATCTAGCTTCCATGAAGACGCATATTGATCTCTGGAAACTCTTGGGATTTTTTTACCTTGGTTGAGGAAGACATAGGAAGTGAATCCACTGCAATCAAATCCCAGAGGGGACTGTCCTCCCCACACGTAGGGAGTGCCTACAAAGGCTTGTGCATATTGGATCATGCTTATGGCCAATTCTTTCCCTTGAATATCACTTGGACTCCACACCTCCGTTGGAGAATCAACCGAGATAAGCTGTAGAGACTTGCTTAGTTCAGCGAGTTTTGGACTGTAAATCCGAAGGAGCTTATTCTCTTTCTCTTGAGACAACTCGGCTAACCAATCATTCAAATCAGCCTGCAAGGCAAATAATTCTTGGCTGTGGTTTACTCTTAATTTGCTCCCCTTTTCCGTCTTTCCCAATCCTTCAATATAAGAAAAAGCAAAATCAATGTGGTCCTCATGCTTGGACAGCCACCCCTCATTCCGCATTAATTGCAAGGAGGAAATGGATAAATAATACTCCGGAAGTAGGGAATAATCGTATTCCGGTTTATTGAGGAGGCGAACAGACTTTCTGTATACAAACTGATACCTTCCTTGATCATACAACTGCTCTAATTTGTCGAATGCAGGAACTTGAGCCACAGCAGACGAAGAGAAACCAAGAAAAAGAACCAGAACTTTTAGCAGGGGATTAATTCGAAAAGACCTTTCCATCAGATAACACTAGGTGCGAATTATTGAACAACTTAACCAAAACAGAATTCCCAAAGATTTTAAATTCAGAATCAGCAAGCAGCGTGATTTCATGGTTGCTCCCATTGACCATCGCAGAAACTCCCCCCATGATGTTTCGGTAGGCAATGGTGTTGTTTTTAATCTCCCAAGTATTGGGAATAAAATTAGCCACCTGGATTTTTTCATCATTCACATAGGTAAAGAGATAGTTATTCTCACCCCAAATTACTACATCATCCTTGACCTCCCAAAACGATGAAATAAAATTTGTCAGTAAGGTCTTTTCTCCATTTTTATACAACCATAAATTCGAATTCAAGTCTTCATATACAATAAAACCCCTCCCTGCTTTATACTTGCGCATGAACTGATTCTCCACATCCATAAACTCCCCGTGCTCAAATGCTACAAAGGTTCTTGTAGTTGGATCATTAAAACAAACGATATCCGTACCTAATTGAAAATCTATCGTACCGTTCCATGCACAAATTTCATAGATCATTCCATCTTGAAATACTTTAAACAAATTCCCATTGTCTTTAAACACTAAGATATTCTCTCCTACCGTGGTTGGAATCGACAATTCTCCTATTATGGTGGCGAGGCTCATAGTATTCTTTTTCCAATACACATTTAAGGTATTGAATCGGGTATCTTCATATACAATTAGGGAATCCTTAACTAAAAACTTGCGACCGAAATACGTTAAGGTTTGTAATCGACCCTTATCCCACATATTTAAGGTTGGTCCAATCATATAACCCAATAAATGATCTGAAACCTGATATTCTACATTCAGGTTCGTGATGTCCTTGCGTTGCCTCCCATCATAAAGCCGCAAATTTCCACGTGTATCAATGTAGGCTACCAATTCGTCCCCTGCTTGATAATCTTTTACCGGTTGAATTTCAATGGTCTTAAACCCACCGTTCTCATAACTCAAGAAAAAATTGTTGAAATCCCTGAACGGAACAACCGTTTGTCCATAGGCCATGGAACACAACAAGAACACCAAGGGTAACATTCGCTGCATGGGTTCAAAGGTAGGCAATTTTTAGGCCAATATCTTGGTGGTCATTATTTTTCAAAATAGAACCGTGGGATTAGACACTTTATCGTAAATTAGCAACTCAAAAATTTAATTATGAAGTCCATTTTTATAACGCTCCTTGCACTCATCCTATTAAACCATGGATTTGCACAAAGCAAAATCAACTACATCGAATACGATTTATCCAACGGAATTCACGTAATCCTACACGAAGAACACAGCACCCCTATTGTTGCGGTTTCTGTACTCTATCATGTTGGGTCGAAAAACGAGAACACCGAACGTACCGGTTTCGCGCACTTTTTTGAACACCTATTGTTCGAAGGATCTCAAAACATTGGCCGAGGTGAATACTCCAAGTTAGTTGAAAAAAATGGAGGTACCTTGAATGCCAATACTTCGCAAGACCGAACCTATTACTACGAAATCTTACCTTCCAACCAATTGGAATTAGGCCTTTGGTTAGAAAGTGAGCGCATGTTACATGCCAAGGTGGAAAACGTTGGGATCGAAACACAACGAAGTGTCGTGAAAGAAGAAAAACGTCAACGGGTAGACAACCAGCCGTATGCGAGTTTTATTTCTGAAATGTTCAAACGTGCCTTCCCAAGTCACCCCTATCGCTGGGTTCCCATCGGTTCGATGGAGCACTTAGATGCAGCTGTTGAAGCAGATTATGTACAGTTTTACCAAGATTTTTATGTGCCAAACAACGCTACGATTTCTATTGCAGGAGACATCCCAATGGAAAAAACAAAATTATGGATTGAACAGTATTTTGGATCGATCCCTAGCGGTCAAGCCATTAACTTATACCGAGATGTACTTAGCCTGAGTTCCGACAAATTTGTTGCGAAATATGGCGTTGACAAAAGTAAGTTTGATGCAAAGGACATCAATAAAACCAAAGATAAAGCTGCGATTGCTGTTTTAAACAACCTTAAAGCTACGCCAATCGTGGTTCGAAGAACCCAAAAAGATAAGGAACCGATACGCGGAATCATAAGCGATACGATTTACGATAACATTCAATTGCCGGCTATTTTTATGGGATACAAAATTCCAGACCAAAAGAATGCAGACAGCTATGCCTTAGAATTCATGAATGAAATCTTATCGGGATCTAACAGTTCACGCATTAATAAAAACCTCATCGAAAAGAAACAAATTGCAACCTATGCCAGTTCATTTAATTATGGACTAGAGGATGGTGGAATGAATATCTTCTTAGCCTTAGCAAAAGAAGGAGTTTCGTTAACGGATATTCAAGCTGCCTTTGACATAGAAATACGTGCCATGAAAGATCAGTTGATATCTGATGAAGAATATCAATCGGTACTCAATAAATTCGAAAAACAAGTAGTTGAATCTACCTCATCGGTAGCCGGAATCGCAGAAAGCCTTGCTGATAACTACGTATACTACGGAACGGCAGCACGTACAAATCAAATGCTTGACATGTATCGCAAGGTTACAAAAGAAGACATTCAGCGCGTGGCGAACACCTATCTAACAGATAATGCACGCGTCATTTTATATTACTTACCCACAGAAAAATAATCATGAAATATACCTTATCACTCCTCGTAGCCTTATCTCTTAGCAGCATAAATGCTCAACTTGACCGTTCCATCATGCCGAAACCGGCTACCCCAACGCCAATCCAGCTAAAAGAATCAACGGTTTGGACCACAAAAAATGGGATGGTTGTCATTCTTTCAGAAGACCACAAATTACCAAAGGTTTCGTTTGACCTGACACTGGGATACACTCCTGGATTGGAAGGATCCAAAGCGGGTTTGAATGAATTAACGGGTTCGTTAATTATGTCCGGAACTCAAAATAGATCAAAAGATCAACTGGATAAAGAAATCGATTTTATTGGGGCCACCTTAAATGCCAGCGCGACCAACATCTACTTGTCCACGCTCACAAAGCACTTGGATAAAGGAATGGGATTAATGGCAGACATCACCTTGAATGCCTCCTTTCCTGAATCCGAATACACGCGCGTTGTGGATCAATTTAAATCCGGATTGGTTTCGTTGAAATCCGAAGGACAAGGCATGGCCAATAACGCAACGGTAAAAGTTAACTTCCCGAAACACCCCTATGGTGAGGTCATGACCTTTAAAACGCTTGAAGCAATTAGCCTCGATGACATTAAAGGATATTACAAGCAACATTTTACGCCGAAGGGTGCTTATTTGGTGATCGTTGGAGACATCACTCGAGCAGAAGCTGAAGCATACATCGAAACATACTTTGGTTCCTGGAACGGAAACACTCCGATGCAACCTCAATTTAATGATCCAATTAAAATGGATGGAAACCAAGTATATTTTGTAAACAAACCGGGTGCTGTTCAATCGGTTATTCAAGTGACGTTTCCAATCCCGATGCGCATGGGTAATGCAGATAATTTAAAAATGACCGTACTTAATGATGTATTTGGTGGCGGTGGATTTGGAACACGACTCATGCAAAATTTGCGTGAAGATAAAGCCTTTACCTACGGATGCTATTCAGGCTTGAATGTTCAAAATAACGGCGGTTGGATATCGGTTAGCGGTAACTTCCGAAATGATGTAACAGACTCTGCCATCACTGAAATCGTTAATGAATTGAATCGCTTATTGGCAGACGACATCAAAGCGGATGAACTTGAACTGACCAAAGCTACCAAAAACGGAAGCTTTGCACGTTCCTTGGAGCGCCCACAAACGATTGCTCGTTTTGCCTACAATATTCAACGCTATGGCCTTCCTGCGGATTATTACAAAACGTATTTGCAACAATTAGACGCAATTACTCCGGCGGATCTTAAAGCGGTAGCTTCCAAATACATCAAAGCCAACAACTACAACATCATTGTGGTAGGTAATGAAGCGGTACTGGAAAAAATTAAGCGTTTTGATTCTGATGGTCAGGTTACCAAACTTGATGAATTTGGTGATGTAAAATCGGATAAAATCCCATCTGACCTAACAATCAATGACTTACTTACTAAGGTAAGCTTAAGTTTAACACAAGCTTCTTCCATAAAAGCAGCTACGAAAACGGTAAGTAAAATCAAAACCATGGTGCAAAAATCTACCTTGAAATCGGATAAAATTCCGGTACCGTTAAGCAGTACATCTTATTTTACAAGCAAAGGAATTCAGGCGGATAAGATGGAGTTCAACGGTATGATTGCACAGAAGCAATATTCTGATGGAAAAACTGGATATACCTTTAATATGCAAACGGGTAAAAATGAAATGTCTTCCGAAGAACTTGCGATTGCGTCCATGGAGCAAGGAATCGTTCCTGAAATGAATTGGATGAATTCCACCTCAGCCTTTAAACCGGAAGTTGTGGGGATAGAATCTGAGAATGGCAAACCATTCTACGTAGTTAAAATCGCATTTGGAGCTAGCGGTGAGGTGTATCATTACTACGATAAATCAACGTATCTTAAAGCGAAAACAGTTAAGGTAAGTAACCAAAACGGAGAATCGAACACCACGGTAATCGAATATGCAGATTATAAATCAATAAACGGGGTACTTATGCCACAAAAAACGATATTGAATGCTGGACCCATTACCTTCAATATTACGGTTGAAACGACAGAAATTAATGGCGCTGTTGATTTGAAAGATTTCGAATAATACGGAAATGAAAACAGGCTTATTCTTCGCTTCTCTACTTGGCTCATTCCTTGCCAATAGTCAACTGTTATATGAAATAAAGAGTAAAAACGGGCAACATACCTCCTATGTTTTTGGCACCATTCATTTGATGCCTAAAGACAAGTTCAACATCGACTCAACCTTAACTGCTGCCTTTAATTCGTCTAGCATGATTGCCATGGAAGTCGATTTGAATATGGACCTTGCCCAGAAAATTGAGGTAGCAAAAGAGACCATACTTCCTGAGGGCAAAACCTTGCGCGACATCTGTACCAAGGACCAATACCAAATGATTTATACATACGCCGTGGATTCCAATGGCATGAGCAAGAAGAAGTTTAAGCGTTATAGTCGCTTGAAGCCATTTTTCTTCTCGAGTATTATGCTTCAAGAATCTTTAGAAAACACCAAATCTTATGAGCTGGAATTTGGTGAAATGGCGAAGAAGGGAAGTAAAAAAACAATGGGACTTGAATCTATTCAAGTGCAAATGCAAACCATCAATACGGTTTCTTTGGAAGACCAGGTGCAGATGCTCATTGATGGAATGAAAGAAACGCAAAGCTATGATGCCATGTTAGCAAACTATTTGAGCGAATCGATTGATGCGCTATACACAGAAATTGTTGCAGAATCTGAGGGGTTTCCGAATTTCGTAGAGAACTTTTTAAACAAACGTAATAGGCAATGGATTCCTGTCATTACCGATCAAATTGAGCGCGAAAACACCTTCATTGCTGTTGGTGCTGGACATCTCTCCGGACCTAATGGAGTGCTGCAGCTTTTAAACGCTCAAGGATACATTCTTACTCCGATTCAAAGAAACCCATGAAGACCATCGTCTTTTGTTTCTTTTGTTTACTTTCTTCAATAGTCATTGGTCAAAACGTGTTGGTATCCTCCGGAACTTACTTCGAAGGAGAGCCTTCAATTGCAATCAACCCAAGCAATCCGCAACACCTCATCGCCGCATGGATGGGTTATCAATTTGGTGAAAAAATAGTGATCAAGTCTTCGTTTTCAATGAACGGAGGAACTACGTGGTCCGCCCCGATATCTCAAGCCCATTTGTCACCGGGATTTTCTTCTGCGGACGTTAGTTTAGGGTTCGATCATGTAGGGAATGCTTACATGTGCTACATTGATTACGACAATGTTGGATTTACCCAGGGGCAAGTCGTG
>DBCM01000012.1 GCA_002293045.1 Flavobacteriales bacterium UBA958
GCAAGTTCTCCAAATGCATTCGATGGAACAGCTTCAGTCACTGCAGTTGGCGGCTCTGCACCATACATCTTCCAGTGGAGTAATGGTTCTACGACCAGTACGATAAATTCCTTAGGCCTTGGCGTATATACGTGCTGTATTACGGATATGAATGGGTGCGTGAGTTGTGATAGTTTTACCGTTTCGGCGACCATAAATCCAGGAAATGACACGGTTTTCGTAATTAACAACAACAACATTGGGAATGTCATGGATTCGTTAGGGATGCAGCAGGTGCTGGATTGCAGCATTGATTACAATGCCATTGGTGCAGCCTTTATTTCCGGTTCTCAATATATTCCAAGCGGCAACCCAAATGCGCTAGATAGCATCTATCTTACTTGGCAAGTATATGATGCCTTGGTGCCTGCCAATGTTATGGCGACGTATGTGGTTGGGTATTCTTTATTCCCTCCATTAGCACAATCCTACACCGCAAGTTTAGAGATTCATTGTCCGCAGAAGAATACGAATTACAATACCTTACTAATTATTGACCAATTTTATACCTCACAATTGGGACTAACGGAACCTACGTTTGTACCGAGCATTTGCGTTCAGGACGGGTGTGCTTCGGTTGGGCTAGGAGCAAGTTCTCGCGGTACCTTAACCGTGTATTCTATCAGCGGAAGCAAAATGACCTCACAGAAGGTGATGGAGGTTTCCAACGCGCAAATTCTGGTGTCTTCATGGAGTACTGGCGTTTACTTCTTGCATTACAGCCTAAGTTCTGGTGCTCAAGGCGTGGTGCGTTTTGTGAAACCGTAATGATTTTTAACTAAAGAATACATAAAAAATCCCTCACCGTTTTGAACGCGATGAGGGAAAATTAAATCTAAAGAGGTTTTTTTTTAAAACTTCAATCCAACCTGCTCTATTTCTTCGAAGAAATTTTCTCGATTAATTACTGTAAATTTTGTTTCACCATAGAGATTTGTAAAACTCTTTGTTAATCGTGCGGTTTTCGATATATTCCATTTAATCTCAACAGTTTTCAGCACACCATTTTTTTCTAAAATCAGATCAATTTCGCGGTGGTCAATATTTCTCCAAAAATAAAAGTTCGCATGAATTTGTTTATACTCATTTTGTTTTCTTAATTCATTGATGATGAAATTTTCAAATAGTGCTCCGGCGTCATTTCGAATTTCAATCGGGCGAAAATCATTTATCAAGGCGTTCCGAATGCCTAAATCGTTAAAATAAATCTTTTTAGATTTTTTCAATTCTGTTCGATGATTTGAGTGGTAGCCTGGTAATTTGTAGATGACAAATGCTTGAACTAACATTTCAATATAACTCTCAACCGTTTGATTATCAAGTTTTAAGTTTTTTGAAAGTTCGTTATAATTTACCTCTGATCCGATTTGCCAAGCGAGTAATTTTAATAATTCCAACATTTTTTCCGGCTTTTTCAAGCCCTTAAACAAAAAAATATCTTTGTATAAATAACTCTCTGATAAAAAACGCAATCTACGTTCAGCTTCTAGAGGATGTGTTACAATTTCTGGATAATAACCATAAATTAATCGTTGTGGAAGTTGCCTTAACTCTTCCAACAAACTTGTATGTTGAACCATTTCTTGAAATGAGAAAGGAAATAGAGCAAATTCAAATTTTCTCCCAGTCAATGGTTCATTCAAGGAGTTTCGTAACTCAAATGCACTCGAACCGCTAGCAACTACTTGTATATCTTTGCAGTAGTCTGCAAATAATTTGAGAATCGAACCAATTCCTTCGATTTTTTGAGCCTCGTCAATAACCAATATTTTATGATTGCCTGCAATTTGTTTTAATCGTTCGCTATTGATATTTTTGAGAAGCTGTTGAACATCCGCATTTTCACCATCCAACCATAAGGTTTTGTTTGAATTACACGCGGCCAACATTTTGATAAGTGTACTTTTACCAACCTGTCTAGCCCCGAGAATAACGATAATTTTCCCTTTGAAAAAGTCGTTTTCGATGCTCGATGAAATTTCCCGTTCTACTGACATTTATCTAGTATATTCGATTTGGTTCGCAAAAATAGTACTTTATTTTGGAATTAATCAAAAAAAAATAGACTTTTGACTATTAAAAATATCCCTCACCGTATTTGATAACGATGAGAGTAATCCAAAATCTAGTTCTGCATCCCATTACAATGAAACATTTAGCCGAATAGCCATTGAGTCGGCCACGTCTTTATTGTATGTTCAAGATCCCACAAGAAGCCGTATTCAGAAAAGCCTCAAGCCATTTGCCCAAAAAAACGGAAATAGTTGGGTGCTGAAAGTGTTGAAATAAAAGAAATAGGCGATACAGATATTGGATATTTGTGTATATCCTTGGACTCCAATGGAGTCCTATAGTTTACAGTACCATCCTCCCGAACAAAGCGACTCCATAAGAGTCGAATGTTTTCCATGTAGATCATAGTTAATTCAAAGAAGGGATTACGAGCGTGCTCGTTTTCCGTGTATTGGGCTCAATCCAAGCATAAAGTCCACCTTGTTTCACAAGGCACGGACTTTTTTGTTTATTCACTCACTCAAGCAAGCTTGGTTCGTTTAACACAAAGCATAATATGGGGATTACGAGCGCTGCTCGTTTTCCGTGGATAGGGCTCAATCCAAGCATAGCGTCCACTATGCTACGCATAGTTTGGGATTTAATCAAATAACAGAATGTGAGTGAGTACGAAGTAAAAAGAAAGTAAGAAATCATCGCTCTCGCTATAAAAAATAACAGAAAGAGAATGAGAATGAGTATGAAGTAAAAAGAGAGTAAGAAATCATCGCTCTCGCTCTGTTTCTCACTCTCTTTTTGTGATCCCGCTGGGATTCGAACCCAGGACCCATACATTAAAAGTGTATTGCTCTACCAGCTGAGCTACGGAATCGCTGATTTGAGGGTGCAAATATACCAAAAATATTCTTCTAGCAATCCTTTATTCGGTATTTTTGAGAAATATAATTTTTCACACGGATGCCATTGTCGAAACACATCTGTTTACTCGGGTTTATGGGGTCAGGGAAATCAACCCTTGGGGCTGCCTTGGCGGAGCGTTTAAACGTTTCTTGGATTGACAGCGATCTATGGATCGAGCAGACCCAACAACAATCAATTCAAGAAATCATCACCGCAGTTGGCTGGCCAGCTTTTCGTGCCTTAGAACACGAGTTCACGTTGTCAATGGCAGCTCAGAAGCCTTCCGTTATTTCTTGTGGTGGTGGATTTCCCTTGGCACAAGAAAATTGGCATTGGATTTCTCATTACTGTACCTCCATATACCTACAGGTAGATAGTGAACACCTGTGCGAAAGGCTTTCATTAAATCAAGGGTCAAGACCCTTACTTGCGAATCTTAATCAAGAATCGCTTAAGTTATTCATAACTTCAGAATTGAAGCATAGAGAACCAATTTACGAGAGGGCAGATTTTATTGCAAATGGCAACGGTACGGCAGAGGAAACGATTTCTCTACTGGAGGCATTAATATAAATCCCGTCGATAACCGAGTTGAAATAAAAAGTTCAACCGAGAATAAGTATGGCTATTCTCACCGGCACTGTTATTAACAACATTTAATACCGAGTATGTACCTGTTATGTCGAAAAATAGAGTTCCTCTTACCGGTATGGTGTATTTAAACCCTCCTTGTATTCCTAGCGCTAAATAGTAAATGCTTCCTTTGGTTGGATTGGCATTCGGTAACGTATATTTCCCCTCCCACTCATAGGTTTCCGTGTAATCTAATTTAGAGAACTTTGCGCTGGTCGTATTAATGCCTACCCCAAATACACTCCCTCCATACAGGGCAAATCCATTGTCGTAGTCATTGAGCATGTACGAACGAGTGCCTCCTTCTATGTAATAGGTATGGGAACGTACGTTGTATGGAATAGAAAGCGTATATGGAGAGGTGGCCACATCAATTGCAGTCATATTGGCATATCGTGTCGTACTGTCCTGGTTTGGTAAAAAGGCTGAAGCTCTTACGAAGAAGGTTAAATCGCTAGACCGTGGAATCTCTAATCCCAAGTTGAATCCAAACGAATTTCTTTGAGTGCCAATGCCATTTAATATGCCTGTGCCACCAGAAATACTCATTTGAGCGTAGCTCGTTAAACAAAGGCTGGTAATTAATAGTGCGATAAAAAGCTTCATAATCATCCCGTTTTCATGGAGGTTCTAACAAATGTACTTCAGACACCTTGATTAAACAAGTTAATTCAATTTTAAGTTTTGTTAATGTTGTTAAAATAATTGCAATGTTTTTTCTAACTTCGTTGTCGTATGAAGCGTCAATTGGCTTTTTCCTTAGTGCTTGCAACCCTTTCGTTTATTGCTACGAAGGCCATCGAGTCCTATGGTGTCGATCAGTTTTATGAATATCAGGCTACCCATTTCCAAAAAGAGAGTGGATATTTTGATTTACAACACCCCGTGAGCATCCAGTATCTTCCCACGGGATTGATTCCATTCAGTGAAATCGCCAATATGGACAGCCTGCACCTCATGGCCATGCAAGGGAGTGGGTTAAATGGTTTAGTTCGTCTAAATTCGGATAGCAATTCCTTTTCAATCCTTTCGCCCTTAAAATCAAAGCATCATTTGTCTGCGTTCGTGCAGGTAGATTCTACGTTATATTTATTTGATGATCGCATGGATGTGTATACTTCCACCTTTCCCTACGATTCCTCATCGACACGTAAAATTTCACAAGAACGCCCAAACTGGAAAAGCACTTCCGCATGTTTTCATCAGGCCACGCACCGAATTTATTTCAATCCTGAAGTAGACCATCCAGAAACAAATAGACTTCGTGCCGTCTATACCTATAGTCTAAACAAAAATCGGTACGTTTCGGAACCGCTATTTTCTTATGATGTAGATGCTGTGGAGCGCTTCGCCTCGGAACATGGAATTAGAATCCATGCGAACAGGGTAACTGCGTTAAAAGACACTGTCTTTGGATTAACCGTTATACCAAGTGCCATAGCAGTACACCCCAAAACAAATGAAGTATATATACTTTCAGCCATTGATCATTCCTTAGTGGTATTTGACCAGTTTGGAGTGATTACCAATTATTCAGAATTGGATGCCGGGCTATTTCCGAATCCAACCGGATTAACCTTCGCGCAGAATGGAGATTTATTGATCTGTAATGAGGATTTTATTAAAAATTCAATCGTGCGTATTTCTTGGAATAAACTTTGGCAATCCAAAGGTGGTAAGGGATTGGTTTTTGGACGTTAGTCCAATAGAAATAATCTTCCCATGGGGCCCTCGCACATCAGCAAATCCAGCGCTGACAAATTACTCATGAAAGGTGTTTGGTAACTAAATACTTGCTGATATTCCTTAAATGATTTTCTCGTTAACCAATCGGTTTGACGGAAATCTATATCCTCGTATGGTTTGAATTCGTTCGAATACCTAATTGAAACAGGCAATTCCCATGCTTCAATGAACAGTTGTAAAATTTGTGCGTTCAGCACTGAAATTTCATGGGGAGGGTTGAGCAATATAGCCTCGATTTCACGGTCATAAAAATCAAAGTACGGGGATTTTCCATATGCGGTTTTGATCGCTCTCCAATGTTTAATTCCCCACAGGGGTTCATCTCCAATTCGGACGTCGCCTACGGATTGTTTTTCTAATTGATGTGAAATAGGCACCGTTAAGCGCAAAATACCCTCGGAGCCTAAAATTTCACATCGATTTCGAATGCTTTGTTTGATCCAATGTTCGTGATGATCAATCCAAACGGTCTGGTGCCTGCATAGTTCCTTCACATAGTGAATGCTTGGGAAATATGCCGTTGGGAAAATCACCTATGCCAAATACTTAAAAATGGCAATTAATGCTCCGATTCCTAGGGCGAAACCAAGAAGCTGCAGTATACTAAAGGAACCTTCTTGACTCACATTTTTAAGGATACGCTCCATTCTAAATCCTTTGTATGGGCTTTTAGATAACCAAACTAAAGACGCTCTACCAACGATGTGATCTTCCGGTACAAATCCCCATACTCGGGAATCGGCAGAATTGTAGCGATTGTCTCCCATCATCCAATAATAGTCCATACCAAAGGTATAGCTGCTTGATTTTTTACCATCGATAAGAATGGTTCCATCTTTCTTTTCCACCAAAGAGTGCCCTTCATAAGCACTAATAATTCTTCGGTACCAAGCGATATTCTCGGAACTGATTGAGACGGTCGTTCCTTTTTTCGGAACTATGAATTCTTGGAAATCCGTCATGGTATTGTTCACGTAAAAATCCTTTGGAAAACACTCTAGGTTTTCAATCAAATCTTCTGGTGAAGGAGTTCGTTTTTCAACGGTGTAGGATGGGCGGTCGATGTGTGCTTGAAACTTAGCTGTTGGATATGCTTGTTGGATCTCTCGTTTCTCACGTGGACTGATATTTAATACATATGGATTGGTAGAGTCACCTTCTTCGAAATCGAACCGTGAACCGTCTGGGGCATTCTCTAACCCAAAGACATCAAATAATTCCTGCGCGTTAAAGGTGGTCGAGGACTTACTTACATCCCATTTAAACGCCATGTTATCAAAGATCTTAGCTGGTTTTCCATTGCGGTAGACAGTAGCATTGGAAACTTTAATCACATCACCGGGCGTTCCAATACAGCGCTTGATATAGTTCTCCCGTTTATCTACCGGACGATAAATTAACCCACCGTGGGACATCCCTTCAGCATTCTCAGAAGAGTAAATAGGAAATATGCCATTTTTCATGTTTTCACGGGCAATATTTCGCCAATAATCGATGTTTTCGATGAACGATATAAACTTAAGGGAGTCTGCCGCATTCACTGCTTTTCCTAGCAAATTATTTTTAATTCTAAATTGCCAAATCGCCTCGTTATTGATAATTCCATGGTAATCATGTCCCATTAGTCCATTCGGGATCCTAGGGTCATACACCGCGGTATCTCCCGAAGGGTAATTAAATACCACAATGTCGTAGGGTTTGATTTTCCCAAATCCCGGAAGTCGGAAATATGACCCTTTTTCTATGGTTAAATACGATGGAACATTAACCCATGGAACATTGTTGTGTACCAACGGGTAGGATAGGGGAGTAATAGGAACTTTGGGTCCGTATGCTAATTTATTCACGAATAGGAAGTCGCCTACAAGCATCGTTTTTTCCATGGAACCCGTTGGGATTTGGAAAGGTTCAAACACATAGGTTCGAATCACGGTTGCAGCAATCAGAGCGAAAAGCAAGGAATCGCCCCACTCTTTAACGCCGGATTTACTTCCGGCCTTTCTTTTGCTAATCAGGGAAAACAAAAATTCTAAGGCATGTCCCAAAACCGGTAAACACATAAAAAGCACAAGGTGGTCTCCCCATTTTCTCGCCTCAATTTCTTTGGCATTATTCCAGTTGGTATCAGGAACGGTACAAGCCTTTTCATCCCTACCAAGCTGATGCATAATCAAATATGGGAAGAACATGCCCTGTAAGGTCTCCACCAATGAGAACTTGCCAAAACGTCGGATTAAACTCACATTGGCTACCATCATCATAACGAGATGAACCCCCGGAATGAGCATGAGCACAGTCCAGAATGGTTTTTTACTGGTATGCTTAAATACCAAGAAATAATTGTACAACGGAATGTAGGCATGCGAAGATGGCAATTCCATTTTTTGAAATAATTTTCCCCATTGTCCGATGAATGGATTGATTAAAATTAACAGGTAAAAAAAGATAAAACTCATGTGCTTATGTTATTTGTAAAACATCTTTCATCGTGAAAACTCCCTGTTTTCCGAGTGCGAATTCTGCAGCGAGAATAGCGCCAAGTGCAAATCCATCACGGTTGTGAGCTTCATGCTTCAACGTAATTGTGTCAATGGTGGATGTTGCCCTAATTTCGTGAGTTCCGGGTACATCGGGAAGGCGTTTCGCTGCTATGTATAATTCGTTTTTATTCGTTGGAGCACGCAAGGACCACGTGTTGTAGTCGGGGTGCTTTTCAATGATTCCTGCTGCCAGGGTAAGTGCAGTACCACTCGGTGAATCCAATTTTTGAAGGTGGTGAATTTCTTCAATGGATAGGTCGTATTGAGGATACGCAGCCAACATTTGGGCTAAATTTTCTGTGAGCTGTTGAAATATATTTACGCCGATACTAAAATTTGATGCATGCACTAAACAAGTATTTGTGGCTTCAATTTGTTGGGTAATTTGAGGCAAATGGGCACTCCATGCGGTAGTTCCAACTACGATGGGTAAGCGTTGTTCAATTGCCGTTTCAATATGTCCTACTACGAGGTCTGGACGGGTGAATTCAATGGCTACATCAGCGTTGGTTTGAGACGCTCGGGTGTAAGGGGTTGAGGTATTGAAAATTGAACAAATGTTATGACCTCGTTCGCTTGCTAAGCGCTCGATAGTTTTACCCATTTTACCATATCCAATCAGTGCAATATTCATAGGGTCAATGTAGGTTTAGTTTAGCGGTCAATCCGAACCTCAAGTCAGTTGAAACCGATGGCCTTACCATCAAGCTAAGATTTTTGGATACGTCAAAATTCAAGAAATGAGCTTCAACGGCTGCGTCAAGGATCTGAAGGGCATAAACCGCGCCTATTCCTAAAATGGAGAGGTCGCGCAATCGTGCATATTGCTCATACAAGGAAACGAGTGCTTGATCATCGTAATCCAACCATTGCGGATCTCCGATGCTCCCGGTTTGCCGCACTGCATATTCGGATTTAATGCCTTGTACCATCCGCTGATTTTGAATGAGTATGTAGGTGGTGCCTCCTAATCCCGCTGCAATTAGGGGTACTTTCCAAAAGGCATTTTTTCTTCCGGTGGTATGAATGCTGTTGAAGACTTGTCCTGCGCCGGGAAGACACGCTGAAAACAGAGCGGCCTTTCTATACGGAATCAGGGTGTCTTTGGATGTTTGTTGCGCAGAAATGAAACTAAGCGTACAGGCAACGAAACTAAATAAAATCAGCAATTTCATGTATTACTTAAGGTTTCGATGAGCATGTTCAGTTGTTCCGCAGAATTGAAGGAAAGGGTGATTTTTCCTTTTCCTTTTGCATCTTGACTGACCTGAACGGGCAAGCCCAGGCTTGATTTAAGTTGTTTCTCAAGGGATTGAATTACGGCAGATTTTTGGGTTGACTTGCCTGGCGTGGGCTTCGGTTTACTGCTTGGTTTTCCCCATTGCTCAACCTCTCTCACGCTCAACTGATTGGTTTTTATGGCATTAAACGCCTTGAGTTGTTCCGTTTCATCCTGAATACTCAACAAGGCACGCGCATGCCCCATAGTCAATTGCTGATCGCGAACGGCGGCCTGAATTTCGGCCGGTAATTTCAATAATCGCAGGTGGTTTGCGATGTCTGAACGTGATTTTGAAATTTTAATTCCGAGTTCAGATTGGGTGTACTTACATTCCTCAATGAGGCGCAAATAGGATAAGCCAATTTCAATGGAGTTTAAATTTTCCCGTTGAATGTTTTCTACCAAAGCCATTTCTAACATGGCTTGGTCGTTTGCCACGCGAATGTATGCGGGGACTGCACTGAGTCCTGCCAAATGGGAGGCGCGTAGGCGACGTTCTCCTGAAATCAGTTGATACCGGTTCGGACTAATTTGACGTAAGGTGAGGGGTTGAATGATGCCCAATTCCTTAATTGATGCGGCCAATTCTTCGAGCGCTTCCGCTTCAAAATGTGTCCTTGGATTAAATGGGTTTGCCTCTATGCATGCGATTTCCACCATGGTGGTACCTCCAATGCCAGGTTCATTGTTGGAGAGTAGGGCACCTAAGCCACGTCCCAATGCGGGTCCTTTTTTATTATTCGAAGTCATTTTCTAATTCAAAATCAATGTGTTTATCCGAATTACCCATTTTGGTAAGGTTATTTTTTTGTAGAATCTCACGAGCGAGGTTGAGGTAATTGATGGCGCCTTTCGAGGCAGCGTCATGCATAATCACAGGAATTCCATGGCTGGAAGATTCCGATAGGGTAGTGTTGCGATGGATAATGGTATCAAACACTAGGCGTTGAAAGTGTGTTTTAACCTCATCAACTACTTGATTGGCGAGCCTTAATCGCGTGTCATACATGGTAAGTAACATGCCTTCTATTTCCAAGGTGGGGTTTAATCGACCTTGTACAATTTTGATGGTGTTGATCAGCTTGCTGAGTCCTTCCAAGGCAAAATACTCACATTGAACTGGAATTAATACAGCGTCTGCAGCAACCAATGAATTTACAGTAATTAAGCCCAGCGATGGAGAGCAATCGATCAGTATCACATCGTACTGGTCAGAAACTTCTTCTAAGGCCTTTTTGAGTAAAAATTCCCTGTCCTCTAAATTAATCATCTCAAGTTCCGCACCCACTAAGTCAATGTGAGAAGGCAACAAATAAAGATTGGGAGTGTTGGTCTCAAGGATAAGGGATGCGGTAGAAACACCATTCACTAAACAGTCATAAATGTTGTTTACATTTTTTGGGTCGAAACCCAATCCTGAGGTGGAATTGGCCTGCGGATCTGCATCAATAATGAGTGTTTTGTATTCCAATACCCCTAGGCAGCCGCCTAAATTGATGGTGGTAGTGGTTTTGCCTACCCCCCCTTTCTGATTTGCAATTGCAATGGTTTTTGCCATACTACAAAAATAGTGATTCATCCATGCTTCTGCAAGTTCGTTTTCTAGGTTAATTCGCCTTTTTATCAACCATTTTCATTATTTTTGTTAAATCATTCGCGGTTATGCCAAAGAACACACACCTACGTATCGGTCGAGCTAAAAACAACCAAGTCATATTGGACCACGAGCAAATTGCAGCGGAGCACTTGGAGTTGTTCGCAGATGCGGAAGGGAATGTCTTTATTACTGATTTAGGGTCTGCCCAAGGAACCAAAGTCAACGGACAGGTGCTTAAAGGGTTTGTGCTGCTAAAGGACACAGATGAAGTGGTACTTGGCGGGAAGGTTAAGTTCAACTGGAAGAAATACCGTAACGTCGAACAACCTAAACCGAAAGATCAAGGAAAGCGGCCTCCAATCGAGATACATCAAACCCCTCCAACCCCGAAGAAGCGATCAGACAAGCAAGCGTTATTGGCGGTATCGACGAAAAGTTTGCTTATTATTTATGGAATTATCGCCTTACTCCTTCTGATGATTTATCTGATAAATTAGTCGGGAATTTAGGTATAATAAAAAAAAAGTAGTAATATTGCACCCCCAAAGTGGTGAATTTAATATCAGAATCATGAACTTAATCAGTGAAATTCAAAAAGAAGTAATTGCATTAAATGAACTTCCTTCATTTAAATCTGGAGATACCGTTTCAGTAAGTTACAAAATTAAAGAAGGTAATAAGGAGCGTACCCAGCAGTTTCAGGGTGTTGTGTTGCAACGTCGAGGTGCAGGTGCTACAGAAACTTTTACCGTTCGTAAAATGTCAGGTAACATTGGTGTTGAACGTATCTTCCCAATCAACTCTCCATTCATCGAAGGAATCAACATCATCAAACGAGGAGATGTTCGAAGAGCTCGAATATTCTACTTTCGTGAGCGAACTGGTAAGTCAGCACGTATTCGAGAGAAAAAGCAATTCAAGAAAGAAGCGTAAATCGCATTCGAAAAAAAATATGTTAAGGGCCCAAAAGGCCCTTTTTTATTGACTGATCAATAAGAATTCCGTGCGGCGATTTTTAGCGCGGTTTTGATCGTTCGTGTTGGGATACTTTGGATTTTTTTCTCCAAATCCCTTGCTGGAAAGACGTGTAGCATCAACTCCCTGGGCTACCAGATATCTTAATACGGCATTGGCTCGGGATTCAGAAAGGGCTAAGTTTTTCTCATCATCCCCAAGATCATCCGTGTGTCCATGGATAGCGATGCTTAGTGATGCATTTTCGTTCAAGTATTCGGCAAATCGCTTTAAAATAAGGGTCGAATTTTCCGCTAATTCATAGGAATCTGTACCAAACAAAATGTCTTTAATGTTATAGGTATTTCCTGCCTTCAATGCTTCCGATTTCATAGATACGGTCACGCTGTTGGCGTTAAGTTGATCTTTTGTAATTACCGTGGAATTGAATGCACTACCTTCCTTTTTAAGGGTAATCGTGATTGGTTCATCGGTGTTCATTTTTAACACGGCAGCATATTTCCCGTCTTCATTGTTTACATCCAACACCATTTTCTCTCCATTCGTTCCATAGGCGACCTCGATTTTACCATCTACCACTGCTTGGTTCTTCTCGTCGGTAAGTTGCCCCTTTAATATCACTACCGATTTCGGTTGTGCTTTGAGGTATAACTCAAACCCATAAATATTCCAATTTCCCCCTTGTTGACTTGAATAATAGGCAAAATCTCCCTTGGTAGAGACGAATACCCCTAATTCATCACCGGTGGTATTAATCGGATATCCAATATTCTCGGGTTTACTCCATCCTTCTTCAGTTTTTCGGATGTAATAAATATCTAGACCCCCAACGCCGGGTCGTTCTTCTGATGATTCTGATACAAAATAGAGGGTTTCACCATCTTGATGAAAGAATGGGCTTTTATCTTTACCTGCCGTATTTATCTCATTAAAGGGTTTACCTTCCGACCATGTCCCGTCATCTTTTTTGATGGCGATATAAATGTCGTTGTTCCTCGAACCCTTTCTTAAGGTTGCATAGAAAAGTGTCTTGCCATCGGCCGAAAGTGATGGCTGTGCTTCCCATCCGTCTTTGGTGTTGATTCCCGGCCCCATATTCACCAGGGGTGTCCATTGATAATCGTTTCCTCCCTTACCCGTTCGTTTGTACGAGGTAGTAAATAAATCACAGTTCAGATAAGTTTGCGAATAGACGGTTTCCTTTTTACATGCACAAATGATCATTTCTTTATTATCCGCGGATAAGGTAGCGGTACCATAGTTGTAAAAAGATCCATCGTTCAATGGGGCAGGAACTGGAACTCCGTAATTAAATACGTTTTCAGTGGGCGACAAGCGTTCGGATACCGTAAACTCCTCTATGATGTGATCAGAAATATCACCGAGATTTTTGCGGTTTACTTTGCGCGTAAAAAACATGAGGTCGTTGTCGGGTGAAATCATTGGAAAGTACTCGTCAAGTTCGGAGCTGACCTGTGCAATCAATTTCGGTACAAATGGAACGGGGTTATCGATAAAGGCTTTTGCCCGAAGGTGCCGTTCGACGAAAGCACTCGCGGTTTTCTTCTTTTCCGCGTGATCCGTGGCTAATCGGGTGAAATCATCTTCAGGTAACGCGACTAATTCCGTGAGGTAAGGGATAGCCTTTTCTGTTTCTCCCTTGTTTACAAGCATTACAGCGAGGTTATACAACATTTCTTCATGGAAGGTTGGGCATTTTTTGTAGGCTGAGGAATACAGCACAAAGGCTTGTGCCTCATATCGAGCCGCTTCAGCCTCTTTTTTCGGATCCTTACCTAATTTTCCAGCGTGATCATAGGCTTTTTGGGCCATGATAAAGGGGATTTCTGCATTATCAGGAAAGTTGGCATTGAGATCTTGAAACATCAAGCTGGCTTTACTAATATCCATTTCATCACGAAAGGGCTGTAGGGCCTTGATTAGTTTTTTGTCGCTGCTTGTGCAGGGGTCGTTTTGACCAAAGCTAAGGAAGGAGAAAGACAATAAAAAATAGCACAGTATCCATCGAGGCATAGGCGAAAAATTAGTCAATACCTTGTAAGTAAATTTCGCTGAAAAGGTTACAACAATTATACCTTTTTTAATGCCGCTATGCAAACTTCAATGTCTGATGTTTGAATATTCAAGTGGGTCACAAACCTGATCATGCCCGGACCAAAAGCCATGCACAAAATCCCTTTTTCTTTCAAACCTTGAATTATCAGGTCGCGACGTTCCGCTTGGGTAAGGGTGATAACCACGATGTTTGTTTCTACCGGGTAAATTTCTTTTACCCAAGGAAGGGTTATTAAACAGGATTCAAGGAGTTTCGCATGTGCGTGATCTTCGATTAACCGAGAAACGTGCTGCGTCAATGCATAATACCCACCGGCAGCAATGATTCCAGCTTGGCGCATGCCGCCGCCTAAGACTTTTCTAATTCTGCGTGCTTTGTAAATAAAGTCGGAGGAACCAATCAACAGTGAACCAACCGGAGCTCCAAGCCCTTTGGAAAGGCACAACGAAATGCTGTCGAATGATTGGGCGTAGGTAGCAGGATTTTGTTTATTCACAGTAAGCGCGTTAAACAGTCTGGCTCCATCTAAGTGTAAGGGTAGGTTTTGATGCTTACAAAACGCAGCAATACGCTGGATTTCTTCGAACTCATAAACCGCTCCTCCACCGCGATTAGCAGTATCTTCAATGGAAACGAGTTGTGTCAGCGGTAAGTGAATGTCTTGTGGGTTGTTTACTGCGTAAGGAAGATCCGAGGCATTTATTTTTCCGTGATTCCCACTCAGTAATTTCATGGAACATTGACTGTTCCGTGCAATTCCGCCGCCTTCGTATTTGTAGATGTGACTCTCTTGATGGCAAATCACTTCGCCCCCGGGGGAGGTATGAGCCATAATTGCAATCTGGTTGGTCTGCGTTCCGGATGCACAAAACAAGGCGGCTTCTTTCTTGAACAAATCCGCAGTATAGTGTTCCAGTTGGTTAACACTGGGATCTTCATTAAAAACATCGTCTCCTACAGGTGCAGCGGCCATATATTCTCGCATGGCTTGAGTTGGAATGGTTACCGTATCGCTTCTTAAATCGATCATTCTGGGTATCTTTGATTAAAAGTGTAAAAGTAATGTTTTGGATTATTCCCTTGGTTGCTTTCTTGGCATCGATTCTAACCTTTTTCTCAGGATTTGGTTTGGGTACCCTGTTAATGGCTGCCATGCTTTGGTATTATCCTCCAGAATTAGCAATCGCCTTAACGGCTTTGGTTCATTTGTTGAATTCAGCAGTTAAATCCATGATGAATCGCCACGTGCAATGGCGGATTGTTTGGCTTTTCGGAATCCCATCGATGATCGCGGCATTTTTTGGGGCAAGGCTCTTAAGTATGTTAAGTGAGCAGCCCGTGCTGTTGTATGATTTAACGTACTCCGCCTTCACTAATCCTGTGAGTTTTTTGTCGTTCCTCATTGGTTTATTCTTAATGATTTTCAGCATTGCTGAGTGGGGGATAAAAGGGAAATCCGTTAGTGCACCCTTGTGGATTGGGGGAATTATTTCCGGGTTTATGGGCGGTCTGAGCGGCCATCAAGGCGCCTTGCGAAGTTTATTTTTATTGCGTGAAATTCCGGATGTTCGCACCTTAGTTTCTACCTTGGCCTTGATTGGCTTACTGACCGATGTGGCACGTAATGCGGTGTATTTAAATGCCTTACCTTGGGAAAAAGTTGATGTATTTCAACTCTTGGTCACGGGAATCGCTGCTACCCTTGGCGTATTGGTTGGTACTCGAATGTTGAAGAAGGTTTCTATTCAATTCCTTCAGCGCTTGATTACCCTTGGAATCTTTGCTCTAGGTTCTTCCATGCTCTTGGGACTACTTTAAGATTTCTCTTTGGCCCTCCGCTCTTTGCGTTTTTTTCGCTTGTTTTTCTTTTGATCACCCGGCGTTATATCTTTTGGATCATCATCCGCGGTAATTTCTGTAGATTTTTCTGTTTTATTGATATCATAGAGCACTTTTTTATCGCCGTATTCATCAATTTCCATTTCGTATTGTTTAATGCCTTTTTTATCGTAAATCGTTTGGTGTATTGTTTTTCCTTTCTCGTCATTGACCAGATGCTCTCCGATCGGAATATTCTTTTTAAAGGTGCTCTTTGAAAGTATGGTCCCGTCTTCCTGGTACTTGATAAAATCACCGTCCTTTTGGTCCATCATCCACATTTCAATTCCCGCTTCCTTTCCACTGCTGAAGAAATAGGTTTGTTTTCCATGTTTCTTACCTTCTTTATAGTTCAGGCTTACCTCGGGCTTTCCTTCCTCGCTAAACGTAAGGTGCATTCCATCCAAGAGGCCATTTTTGTATTGAACGATTCTTAAGCGTTTCCCGTCGGGAAAGTACTCCCGTTGAATTCCATCGCGAATATCATTTTTGAAGTTCATATATACTAAGGTGTCCCCATTGCGATTGAATTCTTTGCTTACGCCATTCAGCTTACCGTTCAAAAAAGTTTCCTCTTTTGATATTTTTCCGGTGGAATCAAAAAAGGATTGCTGAGCCCCATTTTTTATCCCTATGATGTAACGTTGTATGGTCTTGATACACCCAGAACTGTAATAGGAGGTATCGGATCCATCGCGTTTACCATTCACACAGTGAATTTCATCCAATACATATCCAGCTCGGTTGTAAGTTTGTGCCGTACCATTAAATGGAGTGTACCAATCTTTGGTTAGGACATAGGTGTTGATCTCCTGATCATAACTCACTTGATCATATAGGTTTAAGTATCGCCTAGGTTCAGCCTTCTTTTTAATGTTTCCACAAGGGCTTTTTTCCTGGCTCATGACCGAATTAATCGCGAGGAGGAGAAAAATTACGGTTACGTGTTTCATACGAGTAAAGAATTTAATGCTACCTTCATGGGTTCAGGAATTTCAATCGTTTGCTTGGTGTGGTTATTAAAACAAACCAATGTGCTGGATCCTGTGGCACATAAGGTGGCGCCGACATGAACCTGATACCCTAAGCTAAAACTCTTGGTTCCAATTTCGGTTACAAAAACGGTAACCTGGGGTAGGTCGTGAAGCCTAATCGACGATAAATAGGTAGCTTCATTTTTAACTAGAACCACGCCTTGAGTCATCCAATCCCAGTCCTTTCCAAGCAAGGGGTGGAAATAATGAATTCGAGCCATTTCAAAATAGTTGAAATAGGCTACGTTGTTCACGTGACCAAGTAAATCGATGTCTGAAAAGCGTACTTGAACTTCAAAAGGGCTATTGTTCATCTAATTGCTGGAATTGGGAATTATTGCTTTTATATTCAGGCACAATTTGTTTCATGATTGCTACCCGTTGCATAAGCGAGGTTTCGGATTCAAGGAGTAATTCAATCTGTTGATTCAATTCCGAGGTAATTTCACGAGTTTTCGCAATCAGTATTTTGGGATGATGGGTGGTTAATGTGGTTTCTGAATCTGCTAATAATTCCTCGTAGAGTTTCTCTCCCGGACGTAAACCGGAGATTTTAATTTCGATGTCCTTGCCGGGTTCCAAGCCATGAAGTAAGATCATTTTTCTTGCTAATTCTATAATTGGAACAGATTCACCCATATCAAAGACATAGATTTCTCCGCCATTACCCATGGAAAAAGCCTCTAACACTAATTGACAAGCCTCGGGTATTGTCATGAAATATCGGGTGATGCGCTCATCAGTTACTGTAATGGGTCCACCGAGTGCAATTTGTCGTTGAAAAAGGGGTATAACGGACCCATTGGATCCCAGGACATTTCCGAAGCGGGTGGTGATGAATTTGGTAATTCCCAGGTGATTTTTATGCTGTACAATCATTTCAGCGATGCGCTTACTGGCACCCATAATATTCGTTGGATTAACGGCTTTGTCCGTTGAAATAAAAATAAACTTTTCTAGGTTGTATGCCACAGCACATTCGGTTAAATTCCTCGTTCCTAAAATATTCGTGGTGATTGCCTCAAATGGATTTTCTTCCATAAGTGGGACATGCTTGTAGGCGGCCGCATGGAAAACAATCTGTGGAGAAAATTCTTCAAAAATGCTTCGCATCGATTCAAAGTTTCGAATATCTCCAATTCGGAAATGGATGCGCAGTGCATCTTGGTATTCGATTAATTCTTGTTGCAGTTCATATAAGGGAGATTCTGCTTGGTCTAAGAGTATGAGGTTCGCTACCTTATACTTAATCACTTCCTTCGCGATACCACTACCGATCGATCCTGCGGCCCCGGTGATAATTATTGTTTTACCTACCATCTCCGCTGCTAAGCTGCTTTGAGTTAGTTGAATATGTGCCCTACCTAGCAACTCTGAAATATCTATTTGACCTATCTTTTTTGGGGTTAGTTCCCCATTAACCCAAGTATTTGGGTCTTGTACCCGTTGAATTTTTACTTGTTTTGAAAGACAAATTTCCACGAGATTTCTCAATAATTCTGGGTTCGGCTTACGAATGGCAACAATTACTTTTTCGATGCGCATGGAAGAAAGCAAGGATTCCATTTGATTCGCGTCGAACACGTTGATTCCATCGATTCTATTTCCTACGAGTGCGGTGTTGTTGTCTATAAACCCTATTATTTTTTGTTGAATGCGATTGTCGTTTTCTATGGTGCGTTTGGCAATTAGTCCCATGGCCCCCGCCCCGAATATTAATACACGTTCAGCGATCTCAGCGGACTTTACCGTTTCTATATACCATAGTTTAATAGCAAACCTGCTTCCAATAAGAAACATGAGACTGATCATAAACTCCATTAGAATTATAGAGCTGGGAAACAAGTAGGTGGTGTCCCAAATGGAGGCGCGTAAGGCGCTGATGATAATAAATATTAAGGTAGCACTTAGGTTGGCTTTGAGAATGCGTTGTGAATCTTGAGTGGAGGTGTAGCGGACTAAGCCTTTGTGAATTCCAAATAGAAAAAAAATAACCCCTTTGATGCATAAATACATGATGAACTCCGGCCAGTGTTGGAGCCATTCATTTTTCATCGCATATAGATTGGTATTTAAATCGAAGCGAATAAAATAGGCAAGAACTAATGAAAAGACAGAAATGACTAAATCAATTACGATTATTATCCAACGTGGAGTTGCCGTTCTTAATTTAATCATGAAATCAAAGGTAAAAAAAAAGACCGCGATTGCGGTCTTTTACTTCAATTAGTATCGTTTTAGTTCAATCGAACGATGTTCATTTTTAGATCAGTCAAAACTTCTTTAATGTATCCATCTTTCATAGAAACGAATACCGCGAGTGCTGGATTCGAATCTCCGTAGCAATTTCCTGCTTTCGTTTCACCGGCTTCAAGATTAAACGTAAATGTATATTCTGGATTATCACACGTTCTGCAATTTCCGCCATCCAAATCATAGTACATGTCTTCTCTTACTTTGAGCGATGCTGCAACTCCATTCGAATTGGTAATGCTTAATATTTTAAACGTCATGGTTTCATGGCGCTCTTCATTGGTACATGTTGTTAATTGTGAAGTAATACTTACGCCGTTTTCGCTGTATAAAACTTCGGGAGAACCTACAGCGGTACTTGTCATTTTTTGACCCAATGAAGTCAGTGAAATCGAAGCTAAAAATCCAAAAAAAGCAATACGTAACATAAGCGGTGGTTTTTATTAAATTTATACATGTCTAAGACGACAAATCTCCAAGAATTGTTGCTTTGAACGCTTAAAATTATTCAATATTTTTGAAACTTGAAAAAATGATTGAAATAGAACGCAAATATTTAATCGGAAACATGAATTTGTTGGCTCCATTGCTGTTGAATGGGCGAACGATTGAACAAGGTTATTTGTTTGCAACGCCGGATAAATCGTGCAGGATTCGCTTGAAAGGCGATCGGGGCTTTATTACCTTCAAATTCGGTGAATCCGCGTTTATTCGATCGGAATTTGAATATGAAATCCCGCTGCTTGAGGCAGAGGCCTTACTTCGTCAATGTTCAAAAGTACTTTCGAAAACGCGATTTGAGGTTATCGTTGATTCCTATGTTTGGGAAATTGATGTTTTTCGTGGAAAACTTGAAGGACTTGTTGTAGCTGAAATTGAATTAACTCATGAAGACGAATCCTTTGTGCTTCCTGATTGGGTAGGGGAGGAAGTTACTGAAGATAAATCCTATTTAAATGTAAATTTGATTCAACGTTTATAGCCTTTCAATGGGCGCTGAGATGCAATCTACCACGTTACCTCCGATTTCGAAGCTGAAAAAATCACTAAAATCCGCGATGTGTTCCATCTCCTCAAGCGAAACGTGTTGCTCGGTGAGTTGATTGATTTCGTTTAGGGTGATTTTTTTCATGTATTTCATGAGTACTTGATCTTCATCCCAAACGTCCTCTTCGATTAAATATAAAGTGGGTTCATGAAAGGGGATGAATTCCTTGTCCTCAATATAGGGTTCTAGAATGTTCCAAAATTTCTGAGTTGGAGTGATTTTTATGTAGGCTCTGTTGATGGTTTTCATGGTCATTGTTTAGGCATTTTTGGTTTTGTCCATCGGCATGATTGTCCGGCTCTTTGTTCTATGATGATTCGAATGGAATCGCTTGGATAGGAATATCGCTGGTATCGTTCCCATAGTTTTCGATTAATGCTCCCCGCTGAGTTAATTTCAAGGATTGAGGTGCTATTGATCAATATGAGTACATTTTCTTTGGATATTTTTTGCCTTTCAAACCACTCCAATTGTTGGGTATTAGGTCCGTAATGGTCTAGCCAGTTGAATAAGGCATTGATTCGCGTATTACTGTCTTTGAATTTCCATTCGCCAACATAGGTGGATTTTTTTCCTTCTCGAAGTACAAAATGAGTGGGATATTGTCCTTTTGGATGTGGAAATCGATCCAGAAAGTGTGCCCTTGCATCAACTTCGATGGCTTCAACGTTGAGTCCAACACTATCGTTGGTGTACTTCAAGAGATAAGGAGCAAGGGTGTCTTGTTTGGCGAGTGTTTTTTTGTTTGTCTGGGTTCGTTTGGGTTGAATATCTTCAAATCGCTGTTTGTTTTCCTCTGATTTACTCGAACAAGCCAAGAGCGTCATTGCAACAAGGGCAATACTCCATATAAATTTAAGGGTTCGTAAGGGCTTGAACATAGTCCTACAATTTTAACGATTTCTAAGATATGTTAAGGTCACTTTTGTTATTTTTGTAAAAAAAGCCATGATGAAAAAATTAGGTATGTATGTTTCTTTGGTCTTGTTGCTCTCCGCATGCGCTACACAAGTACCCTACACAAATTTAATTCGAGATGAATTTGCGCTTGATTCAGAAGAGAAATTGGCCAAAGTGCAATTTTATATTTCCCATACGATAGTTATGGATGAAGAAGTAAAAAATGAAAATTCAACCACCACATCTAACGGAACGCTCATCAACAGTTCAAGCACCAAAAAGGAATCCGTGATTATTCAAGCTGGGACTCCTTGTGTTTTTGATTCTTACGGACCCAAAGGCGAAATTCTTATTCGTTTTGAAACGGGTGAAGGGAAAACCTTGAAATTCTTTTCGAAAAATGAAGCCAATCGCAGGTATTATTTTGATGTAGAATGGAACCAACCCGGCGGACCTAAAATCCAATATGGAGATGTAACGTATAAAATTGATGTCATGAGAGGAAGTCCACGCTCTGCATACATTAAGGTTGCGAAAAAGAAACTCGAGAAGGTCAAGCGCAAAGATCGCTTTGTTCGAGGAATGAAAGTGAAATAACACCTAAAGCCATTCAAATCGAATGGCTTTTTAATAAATACCCTATGAAGCATATTCTCATCTTGTGTGTATTGGTCCAGGCCAGTCTGTTTGCTCAAAAAAAATCATCACCCAAAGAATCTTCAACCTTGCCTTTTGAGGAGGGTACGGTTTCCTCATTGAGTTTCCGTATGGTTGGTCCAGCACTCACTTCCGGAAGGGTCGCCGACATTGCCGTTCATCCAACCAATAAGGATTTATGGTATATCGCTGCTGCTAGCGGTGGGGTATGGCTTACCAAGAATCACGGCATCACGTTTCAGCCGATTTTCGATGGATATGGAAGTTATTCTATCGGTTGCGTGGAACTGTCGCCATCGAATCCAAATACCGTTTGGGTGGGGACTGGTGAAAACAATAACCAGCGTTCCATAAGCTATGGTGATGGGGTATATAAATCTGTAGATGGCGGAAAGTCCTTTACGAACATGGGGCTTAAACAATCAGAACACATCGGAAGCATTGTTATTCACCCAACAAATGAACAAGTTTTATGGGTTGCTGCGTATGGTCCACTTTGGAGCAAAGGCGGAGAACGCGGCGTTTATAAGTCGGTTGATGGCGGTAAAACTTGGAAACGCACCTTATTTATTTCGGACGATACGGGCGTTGCAGAGGTAGTTATTGATCCAAGCAATCCCGACATTCTATATGCTTCTGCACATCAACGCCGTCGCCACGAATGGACCTACATCGGTGGCGGACCAGAATCCACGCTCTATAAATCTACTGATGGTGGAGAAACTTGGCGTGAAATTGCCTCCGGATTACCAAAATCAGACATGGGCCGCATCGGCCTGGCCGTATCTCCAGCGGATCCCAATTGGGTGTATGCGATTGTTGAAGGACGTTACGATAAGGGTGGAGTTTATCTGAGCACCAATAAAGGGGAATCTTGGAACAAACAAGGTGGGTTTTCAACCAGCGGGAACTATTATCAGGAAATCTTTTGTGATCCATTGAATAAACGTAAAGTATTTGCCATGGACACGTACATGCATCACACCGAAGATGCAGGGGTTACTTTTAAACCAACGGGTGAATCCCACAAGCATGTAGATAATCATGTGATCTGGATAGACCCTTCGAATACAGACCATTGGTTGGTAGGTTGTGACGGTGGAGTTTATGAAACCTATAGTCATGCCAAGGAATGGCGGTTTTTTGACAACCTACCCATTACCCAATTTTATAAAGTAACTACAGACAACGATTATCCATTTTATAACATTTACGGGGGAACTCAAGATAACAATTCCATGGGTGGTCCTTCCGGTACAACGAATGTAAGTGGAATATTAAATACGGATTGGTTTATAACGAATGGAGGAGATGGATTTGAATCGGCAACCGATTGGAGTAATCCGAACATTACCTATGCTCAGGCGCAATATGGATGGTTGGTGCGTTACGATAAGCAAAGTGGAGAAAAAGTTCCGATTCAACCAATGCCAGCAAAAGGTCAGCCAGGATATCGTTGGAATTGGGATGCCCCCTTGTTGGTTTCTAAACATGATGCTTCTACCTTGTATTTCGCCGCGAATAAGGTGTTTAGGTCTACCAATAAAGGAGATGATTGGACGGAAATCTCACCAGATTTAACGCGACAATTGGATCGCAACAAACTCCCTGTAATGGGACAGGTTTGGACCATTGATGCAGTGATGAAGAATGCTTCTACTACCGTTTATGGTAATGTGGTGGCCTTGGATGAATCGCCTCTAAAGAAAGGAGTGCTCTTTGCAGGTACAGACGATGGCTTAATTCAAGTATCACAAAATGAGGGTAAAGATTGGAAGAAAATCGATGCCATTCCCGGTGTTCCGGCTCAAACTCGGGTGAACATGTTGACGGCATCACGATTTAATGATCAAGTGGTGTATGCGGCCTTTAATAACCAGCGTAACGGCGATTTTAAACCTTATTTATTTAAGTCGTCTGATTGTGGAACTACTTGGACTTCTATTTCCAGTAATTTACCAGATCGCGGAACAGTGTACTGCATTAAGCAAGATTTTAAAACACCCAATTTGTTGTTTGTTGGGACGGAGTTTGGGGCATATTTCACCACCGACGAAGGACAACATTGGACGAAACTCAGTGGCTTGCCGACCATTGCCGTGTATGATCTAGATATCCAAGAGCGGGAGTGTGATTTGGTAGCGGCAACCTTTGGTCGGGGATTTTATGTCTTAGACAACTATAGTCCACTACGCGGGTTAACGGCAGAAGTTCTGAATAAAAAAGCGCACCTGTTTGAAACGGAAGATGCCTTATTGTATGTTCCGGCGGATCCCCTCGGATTGGAAGGAACAGGATTTCAGGGCCATAACATGTGGGCTTCAGAGAATCCGTCATTTGGGGCAGTATTCAATCTGTATCTAAAAGAGGGCATATCATCCTTGAAAAGCAAACGTCAAGAGAAAGAGAAAGCCCTTGAAAAAGATAAAAAAGAAGTGACTTACCCATCGATGGATGAATTGCGCGCTGAGGTTCAAGAAACAAAGGCCACCTGTATTTGGGCTATTTCTAATGAAGCAGGTAAAGAGATTAAGCGGTTTACAACAACACCTTCGAAAGGCATTTCTCGTGTGACGTGGAATTTGAGAAGTAATCCGAGCACCTCGGTAAATGGTGGGAATAACGGGTTTTTAGTGCCTGCTGGTAACTATGTGCTTGAGGTTTATTTGGTGAGCAATCAAGGAATAGATACCCTGGTGAAGCAGCATAACTTTAAAGTTAAGGCCTTGAATAATCAAACCTTGGTTTCGAAAAATCCTGAAGAACTGAATGCTTTCAGAAAAGAAGTCGCTGAAGTAAATAGAAAAGTAAGTGGAATTGGTGAAATCATAGAGGAATTCACCACGCAGCTTGGCTTGGTTGAAACGGCTTTATTGAATTATCCAAATACCGATATTAGCATGTTGCGGAAAGTTAAATCCTTAAGGCTAGGTATAGATTCTTGTAAGCTTATTATGTACGGCGATGAGTTGTTAACTAAACATGAATTTGAATCAGCACCGAGCATGACGGGTCGTTTGGGCATGGTGGAGTATATGTTGTACGATAATACTGCAGGGGTTACAAATACGCATCGTGCGAATCTGGAAACTGTAAAGGCGGAGTATCCTGTGGTATCTGCGCAAATTAAACGATTATTGAGTGTGTTCTACCTCTTGGAAGAGAACCTTGCACAAGTGCCTATTCCATACACAAAGTCCCGCGGATTAGCCTGGAAGGAGGATTAATAGAAAATTACTTGATTTTTTTTAGTCTGAGCTGTTATATTTCTGTTTTTGTTTCGTCTGTGATGCTCAATCCAATTATAGATGTCGAAACAAATTTTTCTATCCGTAAATCGGGAGTTACTACTTCATGGCTATAACCTTCGTATTAAATTAAATCGAGAAGAGGAACGCGTATTAAATTATCGCAATGGACTTCGTGCCGCCATCAAGCGTGAAACCAACCTTTCTGAAGTTCCATTTTTTATGGAATTACAATCGATGTATGAGGGGTCAAAAATTCCTTTATTAAGTTCATCAACATCCTTAGACCTTTTTAAGCGATATACAAGGAACAAGGTGGTGTTTCCCTGTTTGATGTACCTATCCAAGAAAATGAGCGCTTCAAAACTGATGGATTCTCCCGTTTATTGGGATCTGGTAATAAAGCACTTGAATTTAGATGCAAAAGATACGTTAGAAGGCAAAAAAACAACCTTAAATCTGCTCGTTTCTGTATCCAAAAAATTAATGAATATTGAAAATACGGAACGATTTTTTATCCTTTTTAAGTTTATTTTAGATCATACAACAGATGGTATATATGCCTGTCTACGGCGTTTTGAGTTAGGATCGAATGTACTAGTTCATCAAATTAATTGGGCGAAGCCCATCCGGGTGCAACAACTCTTTCCGTTGTTTGCTTACTTACAGAAACATAACGCACCGCCTTCGGCATATGAGTTTCTATGCATTGAATTAGTTCCACGATTAAAGGAGAAGATGTTTTTAGAGGAAGGGGAGCGGTTTGTTGAATTCCAATTACAACTCTATAAGAATATTACAATTGACTCTATATATACGTTAAATTTTCAATCATTAAATAGGTTATACGCCATCTATCGATTAAATCCATTGCTTTTTGAAAAAGTTGATTATGCGTTAATTAATAAAGACTTCGAGGCTAAATGGCAGAGGAAAGCATTAGATTATTATCGATTCCATGTATTTTCTTCCATGCTTATTGAACATCTTTTTAGGGCTTGGGGAATATCAATTTATTTTACGCGCAATTTCATTTCTAATCAGCTTACTTGCAGAGAAGAGCTTTGGCTTAATGATTTAATCAAGGGCGGCAATTTAGTGTATGCCAAAGAATTACCGTTTATGGTATCAAAAAAATTGGCTCATGTCTTTAATACCATACCGGGATCATTTGATGATTCTTCTATTCAGGGAACGGTAACGGATGGGTTAATAAAAACTGCTTTATTTGAACAAACAGGGGATTTGGCGTACGTTTTATATGTTCATCGCTTTATTCGTAATGCAGACGAAAGTGAATTTTGGATTAAAACAGCCATGTTTTTACATCGGCAAGGCCTTCGTGTAGAAACAGGAGGAATAGGAGAGCTCTTTGATTACATTCGCTACCAAGTGTTTACCTTAAATCGAACGATCGATTTTTCAAAAAAGAAATTATCTAATTTACGTCAAGAAGTAGAGCAATGGCATAATCAGTTGACTTTACTAAGACATCATGGATTTCAGGGGGAAGTAAAATTACCAGACTATGGGATTAAGTCATACCCTCACGAAAAACAAGGAAAAAAGTACCTTGTACGGCAACTAAAAACAAATAAAGAGCTCTTGGAGGAAGGACTTGCTTTGAAGCACTGTGTTGGTCTATATACTTCCCATTGTCTGAAAAACGGGTCTTATATTTTTTCATTGCGTGAGCTTCGTGAAAGCGAATCCGAAGAAATTGAAGAAATACGGTGTGTTACCATTGAACTCAATCGGAATCGGATCATTCAAATTAAAGGTGCGTATAATAGATCGTGCAAATCAAATGAAATGGAGATAATAAACGCCTGGCGACGTGAATTTAATATCGCTTGCTAGGCTTAAGCAAGGATTAATTCCCAAATTTTAAAGGTGCCAAAGGTGAGTAAAACTCCTAAGACTAATGCTAAGCTCAACTTACCAACAAATGCAATCTTTGATCCAATAAGCTTATGCATCTTCTGTTCCACTTCATTGCTTGTGTTCTTCGTAATAAAGGTGACAGCAATCCAAGTTAAACTGCTTAGAATGGTTACTGCCAAAACACGAGATTCCTCCATCGGATAAACACTCCAAGGACCTCTTGAATGAAACCAAGGATATAATAGCGTGTATATACCTGAGCTGAGCATTGCACTCAATTGTGACCAAGCATTGATTCGAAACCAGACCCAACGCAGGATAAAAACGGGAGCTACTCCAGCAGAAATGGAAAAGGTGATTTTTATTAACTGTTGGAGATCTTTGACATTTAAGGCAACTGCGATCGAGAATCCGCTCAACAAGACCATCGTAAGCATGGAAATTTCCGTGGAGCTCTGTTTTTTAAACCAACCGACCCAAGCGTCAATCACCAAAAAGGATGCCCCCCAATTCAGGAGTGATTCAGCCGTTGTAATAAACATGGCGAAGAATCCCAGGAACACTAAATCTGTAACAAAAGAGGGCAGTATTTGGAATAAACTGCTCACATAGGATAATTCTCCTCCCTGATCTGCGGGTATATACCCCAATAAGGCAATTACATGTATTCCCATGAAAAAACTAATGATTGAGGATAAAAGTATCGGGGTAAGTGCAGCCTTTATGGCATCTTTAGACGTTTTTACCGCGGTGAATCGGGAGGTTTCAGCTCCTCCTCCATCGAATAAATAGCAACTCCACCATTGCACTCCAAGGTATACGAACATCGAAAACCAAGTGGAGGAATCCGATGGGAATAAGCCCCGTTTACTTGGATTTTCTAGAAAAAATCTCATCCAATCCTTTTCAAAAATAAATGCCTTGCCCACAAAGAAAACGATCAGTATAAAACTGATTAGAAACAGAAGGGTATGAAGTACATCAAACCTCAATTTAATATCGAGTATGTTTTTAAGCGCAAACAAGGTCATCAGGCCGCCTGCAATTAATATACTTTGCAGTGGAGAAACAGCGTAAAAAACTTGAATCACTCGAGCAAACCCCATTAAATGAAAACTAAGGGCTAAGGTAACCACCAATCCTCCCACATACAGCGCGCGAAATCGATGCAGCCAAGCACCCGCTTTTCCCGGAAATCTGAATAAAATGAACTGATTGTCCGTAGCTAAGTTGAGTTTATGCCACAGTGGAGCAAATACGACAGGAACCACAAAAACTCCCAGGTTCCCGGCCCAAATCATCCACATGCCTTGCATTCCATGTTTCGCGATAATGCCAGAAACTAACTGTCCTTGATCTACTGAAAGAAATAACATATACAAAGACAATCCTGAAATCCACCATGGGACTTTTTTTTGGGGTTCAAAAACAGACCCACGCGCACCCTTCCATTGTCGGTATGTGAGTAAAAGAACAACAAGCAAATAAAACGAAATCAGTAACATTTCTTATACGTTTGTATTGTCATACGTAGTCTTCTCACTTAAAAAAAACGAATTACGCACTTATTTTCTTCAAATTTAATCTTTTGTGACCCCATTTGTCTGATGAAATTTATTATTTTGCATAAAAGTACACCACACATATTGTTTTTATAACCATGCCCAAACCGAAGTATCGCATATCACAAGTCATTCTCAATGCATTAAAAATGAAATTGGAAGATGCTTTGATGTTTCGGATATTCACAAAACCAGATTGTAAAAAAGCGGCAACAGTAATTCAAGAACGAACCCAAAAAGCCATTTCAGAAAGCACGATTTATCGCTTATTTCTCTGGGAGAAAAATTCTAATTCCCCTTATTTCCAGACCTTAGAAATCTTAACGGAATATATTGGTTATCCATCTTGGGTGGCCTTAGAAGCGCATTTGGATGAATTAGCAAGATTTCGCATAAAGAGTGGTGTTTTTGCGAGTTCTTTTGATGAGGAACCGTACAGTATTTTATTTCATTGCATCAAATTAGGGAATTTTGAGGTGTTACATCAGTTTTTTTCTCAATTCTCAAAAGATATGTCGTTTGAAAAAAAACTGATTTTAGGTGAGGAGATTTACGCTTCTTTGTATCGAAATCCAGAATCGACTATGCATTTTTATAAGGAATTTCATGCCGTGCCTGTTGTACGTGAAGCGTTTTTTGAGTATTTCGCGGATCCTCAGTTCAAACTAGAACATTATGCGGAAGGCCTGAATCTTTATTTGAAAAACATCCACCCCCTGGATTCGATTCAATCCTTGCAAGATTACATCTTTGCCAATTGTTTGCTTTTTAGGCATTATTTTTTTTCAGAACAAATTGAATCCTTGAAAGATCTCGGACAACGCTTGTACAGCGATTTGATTTTTCCGATAGAGGCATTAGAACAAATCCACATCTATCCCCAAATAAGATATCGGACTTATTATCTTTTTTATCGCTATACGCAGGTAGGATTTGATGAAGTATATTGGAGGTGGTTGGTTGATTATGCCATTGAACTTTCCAAATCCTATTCCACATGGGAGCAAAAAATAATTGTACATACGGTTTTAGACGCTTTGCAATTTGACGAGCATTATCTGCAGTTAACTTATGATATATTTCAAAGCAAATTCACAGAACTATTTTCGATGATTCCGCCTTATCTCAATCAACGTCCTGTTTGTCAACAGTTGCGTTTTTTAGATACTAACGCAGTTCAGATCTTTGATTAGCGGGAGAGTTTCCCCACCATCAAAAACACCCCAAACCCTGCACTTACAGAGAGTAATATATTAAGGGCAAGAAAGCCCCATTGTCCTTGCTCAAATAACTGAACATTCTCAGCTGAAAAGGTACTGAAGGTGCTAAATCCTCCGCAAAATCCAACCCCAATCAATGGTAACAACCACGCAGGTTTGTCTCCAGATTTAAGGTAAACGACCAACAAGGCAAGTAAGGCTGTAGCAAGAACATTGCTGACTAAGGTAGCCCAAGGGAAATGCTTTGATTGCACCAGCTGTTGAGCAATGAAGTAACGGAGCATGCTGCCCATCCCACCGCCAATAAATACTAGGAGCCAATTCATAGGTCTATTGTTTTTTTAGCGAAAACCTGTGTGGTAAATCCTAGCCCCCCCCCAACGAGTATTCCCGCAATAATATCGCTCGGATAATGCACCCCTAAATACATGCGGCTGTAACATACCAAGACTCCCCAGCATCCCAATACCCACAACCAGAGATTATTCTTGCGCTGAATAAGAGGAACGATAAAAAAATAAAATCCTGCATAATTCGCGGCATGTGAAGAAATGAACCCGTATTGTCCTCCGCGATAATACACCCCAGGAGATTCCTCGTAATAATGCAGTTTCGGACCAATAACTAGGTTATGCGATGGCCTGTAACGTTTAACCCCTTCTTTGAAGACGCGGCTTGATATAAGGTCTGTTAGGCCAGCCGTGAGTATAATTAATCCTACAATAAATAGAGATTTTTTCCACGCATAATGCCTAAAAAGGATTACCATGGTGATCGCGTAAACGGGGAATGAGATCCATGCTTTGCTCACATACCAAAAAAAATAATCGAACATCGGATTATGCCATCCGTTAATAAGCACCAGGAGTTTTTGGTCTATATGCTCAAGCCATTCGATCATTCATTCAATGCTTTCCAAACCAGATCTTTCAGTTCAGACAATCCCGTTTGTGCTACTGCAGATATAAAACAAACCGGTAAATCTTTTGGAAGTAGTTTGGTCATTTGTTTTATCATGAGTTCATCCAACATGTCACTTTTCGTAATTGCAAGCAAACGTGTTTTGTGTACCAATTCCGGATTGTACTTTTTGAGTTCCTTCAATAGGATTTTGTATTCTTTTTTAATGTCGATGCTATCCGCAGGTATCATGAAGAGGAGAACAGAATTACGCTCAATGTGTCTAAGGAAACGCAATCCAAGGCCTTTTCCTTCATGTGCCCCCTCAATAATTCCAGGAATATCAGCCATGACAAAAGAACGATGGTCTCGGTACGAGACAATCCCTAAATTCGGTCTAAG
>DBCM01000081.1:0-553 GCA_002293045.1 Flavobacteriales bacterium UBA958
CGCATTACCGATGTGGATCCCTTAGAATTAGACCTGTACTTTGAACGGTTTATCAACCTCTATCGAAAAAATCCACCGGATTTCGACATTGATTTTTCTTGGAAAGACCGCGATGAGATTGTGCGCTATATGTTTGAGAAATACCCCAATGCCGCATGGCTATGCACCTACAACACCTTTCAGTATAAGGCAACGGTGCGTGAATTGGGTAAGGTGTTTGGCTTACCGAAAACCGAAATTGATAAACTGAGCAACCGGAGTATTTCTCCAAATCAGTTAGACAGCATGTCGGCGCTTGTATTGCGCTATGCTTCGTATCTGCAAGACATGCCTTCTCATCTGAGTGTGCATTCTGGCGGAATCATCATTAGTGAACATCCCATTACATGGTTTTCAGCCACCTTTATGCCACCCAAAGGCTTTCCCACTACGCAATTTTCGATGTTAGAGGCTGAAGATGTAGGCTTGTATAAGTTTGATGTATTAAGTCAGCGTGGCTTGGGTAAAATTCGTGAAGCCTTGGACATCATTGCCTACAATCAGCCCGAGGCGC
>DBCM01000081.1:706-4261 GCA_002293045.1 Flavobacteriales bacterium UBA958
ACCTACCTTGAATTAGTAGCGGCGAGTTCGATCATTCGTCCGGGAGTTTCTCAATCCGGCATGATGAGCGAGTATATTTTACGGCATCGAGATCCAGCGCGAAGAGCTAAGGCCAATCCGCTGTTGTTGGAAATTATGCCTGAAACCTATGGCGTGATGGTGTATCAAGAAGATGTAATCAAGGTGGCGCATTATTTTGCCGGCTTGAGTTTAGCCGAGGCGGATGTCTTGCGTCGGGGAATGTCTGGTAAATTTCGTTCGCGGGATGAATTCACGAAAGTGCAGGATGCCTTTTATGGGAATTGCGTTCGCCGGGGCTATACCAAAGAGCTCATTGATGCCGTATGGAACCAAATTGCCAGTTTTGCCGGCTATGCCTTTTCGAAAGGACATTCCGCATCCTATGCCGTAGAAAGTTATCAAAGTCTTTACTTGAAGGCCCATTTTCCCTTGGAGTATATGACCGCTACCGTGAATAATTTTGGGGGCTATTATCGCACCGAAATTTATGTGCACGAAGCCCGTAAATATGGGGCGCAGATTGAAGCCCCTTGTGTTCAGAAAGGGTTTCATCCCTGTACCTTATACGGTAAGCGCTTGATTTTAGGTTTTATATTGGTCGAAGGCTTGGAGGCGGCAGTCGTTCAACATGTGTTGGAGGAACGTACGAAAAACGGAATATTTCAAGATTTTGAGGATTTTTTGAACCGCGTGCGCGTACCCCTGGATCAATTGGCCCTCTTGATTCGAATCGGCGCTTTTCGTGCCTTTGGAGTTTCTCGAAAGCAGTTGCTGTGGCGCGCACATTATCGCTTGTATAAAGCGCCTGTGAAATCAGTACAGGAAGGCTTGTTCGTTTCTCCCGTACAAGAGTTTGTATTGCCCGATTTTGAGGAACACCCCATGGAGGAAGTGTTTGATCAGTTGGATTTATTGGGTTTCCCCTTGTGCAATCCCTTTGATTTACTTTCTGATCCCATTCCTGAACACACGCCGGCCGCTCAAATTCCGTACAGCCGCGGGCTACATATTCAAACTTACGGCTACTTGGTGGCGGTTAAAAAGTCTAAAACGAGCAAGGGCGATTACATGTATTTTGGTACCTTCCTAGACATGCATGGAGATACGCTAGATACCGTTCATTTTCCAGAATCCGGAAGGAAATACCCCTTTCAAGGAAAAGGAATTTATCGCCTCAAAGGCGTGGTTAGTGAAACCTTTGAATACTTCACCCTCGAAGTCGGAGAAATGCATAAACTGCGTTGGATGGATGATGTCAGGTATCGGGAAGTCCCTGCCTAGCGTCTTATTCGCTTAATCTTCTGAATTTCCGTTTTTGGATTTTCGATACAAATACGCCTCATAGATGAATCGCTTAGCAAAACGCACTTGCTTGTCGGAATTCACAAACTTTTTGAACACGTTGGCATTTACACCGAAATATTCATACGTGGAGCCATCGCTAAAGGTAATCTCCAACAAAAGTCCTTTGTGCTTGAAATCTACGATGCCACATTCCATGATGGTTTGCTGGTACGACGCAAGATTGGCTTCTTTCGTTTCCGGGGCAATGCTCACCAAAAAATGATATCCGTCCACGATTTGACGTCCCATTTGTTCAGCTTCAATTTTCAACGGATCATCGTCTTGGAATTTATCGGGATGCCATTGTTTTACTAAACTTCGATACCGTGTTTTGAGTGCTCCCAATTCAATTTGATCTTCAATTTGAAATAACTTTTTATACTGGTTGATACGTTTCATGAAATGGAGAGCATATATAATTCAGGCGCAAAAGTACTTGATTTATTCGAGTATTCAGCGCGGTAATTCATATTATCTATGCTGTGTTTTTTGTCGCCTAGATATTTCTCAGGTCCAAGTTTGACGGCATCCAACCCGCTATGTCCGAAAAAAAACCTACCTTCGTTTTTATGACTGCACAAGAAATTATAATTCTCGTGACTATTGGGATGTTGGCGGGAATCTTAAGTGGTTTTGTCGGTGTAGGAGGGGGTGTTGTTATCGTTCCAGCTTTGGTATATATGCTCGGATTTTCTCAACATCAAGCCCAAGGAACCAGCTTATTTGTTCTTGCGATGCCTGTGGTTATTTTGGCAGTGATGAATTACGCAAAAACAGGAAATGTAAACTGGAAATTTGGGTTGGTCATTGCCGCAACCTTTGTCATTGGAGGATATATCGGCTCAAAACTATCCCTTAAAATGCCCGAATCCTGGGTGAAAATTATTTTCGGTCTGCTGATGGCCTATGTATCTTTTAGACTCCTGCTTTCTGGTTTCCAAAGCATTAACCAACATGACTCCTAAACAAATTTCCAAAGAAGTTCAACGCATTCAATCGCGCATTCTAGCACATCGATCCTATTTGCATCGCTACCCAGAGTTGTCTTTTCAAGAGCACAACACCATGCTATTCGTGGCAGATACCCTAAAAAAAATGGGAATAAAATATGAGAAAGGCGTTGGAGGTACTGGAGTAGTCGGGTACATTGAAGCCCCAAAAGGTGCGCGATGGATTGGCTTGCGTGCGGATTTAGATGCCTTGCCGATTCACGAAGAAAATGATGTGGAATACAAATCCTTGGTTCCGGGAGTTATGCATGCGTGTGGACACGATGTACATACCTCAATTCTACTGGGTGTTGCAGAAATTCTGCAAAAACACAAGGATAAACTCCCGTGCTCTGTTAAATTAATTTTTCAACCCGGAGAAGAAATGTCGCCAGGTGGCGCCAATTATATGATCGAAGCCGGGGTGCTGAGTAACCCTGAATTAGAATACTTGGTGGCCCTGCATGTTTATCCAGAAATGCACGTGAACCATTTGGGAGTTCGGTCAGGACTTTACATGGCTTCAAGCGATGAGATTCACTTACAGTTTGAAGGGGTAGGTGGCCACGGTGCTTTGCCGGAAAATTGCGTCAACCCCTTATCAATGGCAGCAGAAGTAATTCTGAATGCCCAAAAAATTATCGATGAGTTTCATCCAGAAGGTGTGCCTACAGTGCTTAGTTTTGGTCGGATAGAAGGCCTGGGCTCTACCAATGTCATTCCGTCAGAATGTACCCTCAAAGGAACGCTTCGCACCATGGATGAAGCCTGGAGAAAGGAGTTTTTTGATCGCTTTACGGCCTTTACCCATGAAGTTGCATCACGCTACGGCGGTAAGGTGTACTTTAATCGGGTATCAGGCTACCCATTCCTAAAAAACGACCCGCACGTAACCTCCATCGTTAAAGACGCCTTGGTAGGTCAATTTGGGTCGGAGCACATTGAAGCCTTGCCCTTGCGCATGACCGCGGAAGATTTTGCCTTTTATAGCCACAAAGTACCGGTAAGCTTTTTTAGGCTGGGAGTAGGGGACCCTGCAAAAGCAATTAATTATGGCGTTCACCATCCAAAGTTTGATATCCATCCAGGAGCTTTAGCGGTTGGGGTTGAAGCCATGTTGGCCATTGTTTTTAATAGTTAACCCTGTGTTAAGCGTGGCGACTTTTCTCGGTCTTTAAGTTTTTATCCTTACCTTGTAGAA
>DBCM01000006.1 GCA_002293045.1 Flavobacteriales bacterium UBA958
TAGGATTCTCACCATAACCCACACTGGTAATAATGATTCCTTCGATAATATCTTCTTTCGCATTATGCAGATAAACGGCGTATTCCGGTGTATCGTTTTCCAAAATTACCGCAAGTTCAATTCCTTCTACGTTCGGTATTAGTTCACTTAGTTTCATCGTCTACTATTAAATCAAAATCAAATAAGGCGCCTAAATGGCCAACCAATTGCGAGGTGACCTCATCCATATTCAGCGCATATCCTAATTCTTGTTTCATGGAAGTCACTTGCTTATCTGAAATTCCACAAGGGATAATCTGATCAAAATATGCTAAATCCGTATTTACATTAAATCCAATCCCATGCATCGTTACCCAACGGGAACTTTTAACTCCAAAGGCTGAGATTTTTCGTGGCTTTTCCATGTCGATCCAAACACCAGTTAGACCCGCAATCCGATGACCTATCAACCCAAAGTCCGCCAACGTTAGGATTACTGCCTCTTCTAAAAATCTCATATACTTATGAATGTCCGTAAAAAACTGATCTAAATCCAAGATTGGATATACTACCAACTGACCGGGACCATGGTAGGTGATATCCCCCCCCCGATTAATCTGATAGAATTTGGCATCAATGTTCGCTAAAGAAGCCTCATCAGCCAATAAATGATCCAGTTTTCCACTTTTTCCCAAGGTAAAGACGTGTGGATGTTCGCAGGTAATTAAGTGGCTGTTCTCCTCTAATGCTCCTTGTTGCTTACTGGAAATTATCCCGTTAAACAAAAGCTCTTGATAATCCCACGCTATTTTATAATCCACATTGCCTAAGGGATGGTATGTTACCTTGGGGCGACTCATTACATCTTGCCCAATTCAGTTTTGAGATAGTCAATAATCTCAATATCCATGATGTCCGCGTGATTGCGCTCACATAAATAATACGAAGCCCAATCTACCAAGTGAATTAAATACAGTGATCGTTCAATTAAGGAATCCCCTTTTGCTTCTAAATTGAATACTGTATTTGATTTTTTAGAAACCGCATCTTTCGTTATTTCAAAACGCTTTTTATTTCTTGGATGGATGTCTGCCGCATTAAAGAACACTGGAGCAAAACGTTCATCTCCTCCACCCCAACCTACGAGTTCGTTGTGGTTCATTTCTGGAATCACTTGATTCCACGCTAAATACTTTGAGTTTTCGTTAAACTGCTGGCGTGCTCTTACAATCACCCCTTCGTATTTTGTTTCTCCATAAAGCACGCCTACTTTACCAAATAAATACGCGGACAGTGCTTGTGCTATTGAATCAATTTCCAAGGTATTGTTGCGAATTAATCCGATACTCGCTTGAACTTGATCCAAAGATTTACTCGAAATAAATCCAAGTTTATTGAAATAATTAAGCAATTGAACCAAGGAATACGCTAAGGCACTCCGCGGTGGATTTCCTCCAGGAACAATCACACAATCATACCCGTTTTCCGCACAAAATACAGCCAAATGACCTCCACTCGTCACCCCGAAAATAAATGCGCCTTTTGATTTAGCTTCATCCAGGGCCATCGTAGTTTCTTCCGTATTCCCAGAATAAGAGGACCCGATCACTAAGGTGTTGGGACCAACGAATCCGGGAAGGGTGTATTCATTAACCAAGGTAATTGGCAAAGCGATTTCCTCTTGTACCCAATTACTTACGATTTTGGCACCAATTCCAGAACCCCCTAATCCGCAGATTACAATGTTATGAATGGGTCGGTCAGGAGACTTAAACGATTGTTTTGAAGCAATTTCAAAGGCTTCTTCAAGTTGATTGGTGAATGTTGCAATTAGTTCTTTCATGATTCATTTAATTAAAGTGGAATATTTCCGTGTTTTTTTAAGGGTAGGTTCTCTGCTTTTTTCTCTAGCATTTTAAATCCTAATGCTAATTTGTGGCGTGTTTCTTCGGGAAGGATTACATCGTCAACAATCCCTCGTTCTGCTGCCCTGTAGGGATTAGCAAACGTATCTGCATATTCGGCCTCCTTTTCAATCCATTTTTGAGACGGATCTGCAGCCGCATTAATTTCTCTTCTAAAAATAATTTCTGCGGCACCTTTAGCACCCATTACTGCAATTTCAGCGCTTGGCCACGCATAACTCAAGTCTGCACCCAAGGATTTAGAGTTCATCACGCAATAAGCGCCTCCGTAGGCTTTTCTTGTGATCACTGTAATTCTAGGAACCGTAGCCTCTGCGAAGGCATAAATTAATTTCGCTCCATGAGAAATAATGCCGTTCCATTCCTGATCGGTACCTGGCAAAAACCCTGGCACATCTTCTAAAATGAGTAACGGAATATTGAATGAATCACAGAATCTTACAAAGCGTGCACCTTTGCGTGAAGCATTGATATCCAATACCCCCGCTAATTCTGCAGGTTGGTTTGATACCACACCAATCGTGCGGCCTTCTAATCGAGCAAACCCAACAACAATATTCTTTGCATAATCCTCTTGTACTTCTTTGAACGACGCATCGTCTACCAGGCAATCGATTACTCTTCGGCAATCGTATGGTAAGCTGCTGTTTCCTGGAAGTATTGCTTTAATGGACTCCGTTTTGATTTTTGAAAATTCAAACACTGAGGTTTTTGGTGCCTCCTCATAGGCGTTCTGAGGTAAATACGTCAACAATGCGCGTGCATTTTTCAAACATTCTACATCATTGCCAGCCACAAAATGATTAACGCCGCTGCGCTCTGCATGGGTTTTTGCACCCCCAAGATCCTCAGAGCTCACTTCCTCATGGGTAACTGTTTTCACGACATTGGGTCCTGTAACGAACATATAGGAAGTGTCTTCCACCATGAATACAAAATCAGTTAAGGCGGGTGAGTACACAGCACCCCCGGCGCAAGGCCCCATAATTAATGAGATCTGCGGGACCACGCCACTGGCGCGAGTATTGCGAAAGAATATCTCAGAATACCCAGAAAGAGAAACCACCCCTTCTTGAATCCTGGCACCTCCAGAATCATTAATTCCTATGATTGGAGCACCATTCTTGAGGGCTAAATCCATGATTCTGCAAATCTTAGCGGCATGCGTTTCTGAAAGGGAACCACCTAATACCGTAAAGTCTTGGGAATAAACATATACTAAACGGCCGTGAATGTTTCCAAACCCCGTAACTACACCATCTCCGGGAAAACGCTGTTTATCCAAATCAAAGGCACTTGAGCGATGCTCAACAAAGGCCCCAATTTCATTAAATGAGCCCTCATCTAGTAGGAGCTCTAAGCGTTCTCTCGCCGTTAATTTTCCCTGTGCATGATGTTTCTCAATGCGGTCTTTCCCTCCTCCAACATGGATTTGGGTACGTCTATCTTTGAGGTGTTGATTTTTATCTTCCATCGGTTTCAAAAGTACGTTATTTCACGATAATAATTGATTTAGAAATGAGATTGACCACGGTCAATATCCCTAAAAAGATCAAAGAAGCGCCAAGGGGCGCTCGAACGAAAATCAAAAAAACTCCAAGCAATGCAAACCCAATAATTTTCATTGCGTGAGTTTGATTTGAAGAAAACATCACGCGTTGTGTGCGTTGCTCCAATTTCCACCGCATCCATTCGTTCAAAAGCACTAAGGGAATTAACACATATCCTTGCGCAAGCCCCATGTCTTCATAAGCGAGAAAATCAATCCATGAATCCCAGGTGTTTTTAACAGATAACCCAACAAGTAGGATCACCATGGTGAATTCAACCCAAGGCAACCACAGCCCTGTCATGTTGTGAAATCTGCGATGCCTAATTATCCCCACTAGGGCATTTATGAAAACATCGATCGCATAAAACCAACAAATAAAATCAAAAGACCAGTTCCATGCAATTACACCGATGAGCGGCAGGAGTACCTCCGCCAACAGCCGTTGAATTCGACTATCCGTCATCTACGGCTTTTTAATACCGCTACACGGTCCTTGGTGAGTTGATATTCAGGATTTACTTTCAACACCTTTGCATAGGACAACAACGCGTTAGATATATCGCCCTGGTCTTCATAAATCAACCCTAAATTATGCAGTGATTCGACATGCTTTGGGTTGATCTCCAAAGATTTACTATAAAAGAACATCGCACTATCTAAGTCAATGTCGTCAAATTGCTGAATAAACCCTAAATGAAAATATGCTTCGCAATAAGTGCTATCTATGCCAGCCATTCGACGATAGAGTTGTTTTGCCTCTTCAACTTTTCCGAATTCATAGGTTGCATAAGCCAAGGAATACGCCACTTCAGGATTTTTAGGTTGTAACTTACTTGCGGTAGTAAAATACTCAATACACAACGCATTTTTCTCATATTGGTAAATTGTACCCAACATCATATATCCAAGAAAAAACTTACTGTCTTGTTGCACTGCTGTTTCATAGGAGGATTTTGCCAATTTATAATTCCCCTGGCTTAAATAAATTGACCCTTTCAGGATGTATGCATCGCGATAACGCGGGTTGATTCTTAGGGCTTTGTTAATCGACTTAAACGCCTCTTCAAGATTGCCACGAAAGGAATAAACACTTGCCATTCCAATGATGGCCTTTAAATTTTTAGGGTCATTCTTTAATACCCTCCCAAAATGATATTGGGCCGATGTAAAATCTGCATCTAAAAAATCTTTTTTGTTAATTAGGGCCAAGGCATAAAGCAAGCGATTCTCGTAATCGGAACTATCCAACCTGAATGCGTGAGCGGCATCTGCTAGCAACAATTTATAATCCAAAGAATCTAAAGAACGATTCGCTCGTTTTTGCAACAACGGAATACTGTCCGGATATTTTTGCACCAATTGATCGAGACTCATGTGCTTGTCTTGCTCGTCTTCCAAGGACCCGCATGCATAAAAAAGAATGGCCGTTAAACCAAAAACCAAGTACTTTATCATAAATGCAAAATTAAACAAAATGAAAGTGTTATTTTTGTAAAAATAAATAAGATGAAGCGCATTTTCACTTTCTTACTGCTCAGTGTCCTTGCAAATTCAAATGCCATCGCACAGGGGTGCAGTCAATGTAAATTAATGGCAGAGCAGGGAATCGGTATTGAAGACAGCACCTTTGCTAGTAATATCAATTTCGGAATCTTGTATTTGATGGCTTTTCCTTATGTAATCTTACTCATCCTATTCAGGAAACAGCTTATTCGATTTTTTAAATCGTTTGTTGCTCAATCTAAATCTCCCCAATAAACTACAAGTTTTCCGGTACTGTTTCCGCTTTCTAATAATTCGTGGGCCGCATGTAGATTAGAATGGTGAAATGATGTTGCCGGTATCGGCATAAGCACTTGATTCTTATAGTGATCAAAGCATAGTTTCAGATGGTAAGCAAGTACGGAAGGATTGTCGTCTGCAATCTTCAACATATTCACCCCCACCATTGCCTTGGATTGCATCATGAACGGAATGGGCGAATAAATTCCTGTTTTTCTAACAAAATTCAACAATGACAACACCCCGAATTTTGCATGTAAAACCCCTGCACCACCAAATAAAAACAGTTTGCCTCCGCTGCCTAACAATCGAATGTCAGTCTTTACCGTAGTTCCTGCAACGGCATTAAAGGATGCAATTAGGCCTTTTTCTCCCACAATTTCTTTCACTTTTTTTTCATAGGTCTTCTGATTTGAAACAACAATATGGGTTGGATTTATTAGGTTCAGGGCGGCTACTTTTTCTTGGGAACGAACTTTAGCAATGGTTAGAATCCCCTTATGCTGGAGCAGCTGCACTAATAAACTACCTACTCCACCTGCCGCAGCGTGAACCAAAGCAAAACGCCCCTGATGAACCCTTGAAATCATCTCAGCCATGAACGATGCCGTAACCCCTTGTGTACACAATGACAGTGCGTGGGCTGTTGGTATGTCATTAATTTCCACCATCGCTTCCACGGAAGTAATCACCTGTTGGGCGTAGCCTCCGAACCGGCAAAACCCTGCAACTCGCTTTCCAACCCAATGCTGATCAGAAGGGGAGTGCACGCGAAGGACAACTCCTACGATATCGTACCCCGGAATAAATGGGTAGGCCGGCGCATCCCGATACTTTCCTTTTCTGGCCATTACGTCTGCGAAATTCAGACCAAAAGCCTCCACATGAACGATAACTTGACCCGGCAAAAGTTCGGGTAAATGAAGTTCTTTTAGTTGAAATGCCTGTTCAGAACTGCCGGATTTAATTAAAAAATATCCCTGAATCATCGCTTATTGTTTCTAAATTTCGTGCTTTCCGATAAGACCAATCTCAACTGTAGGAATAAGTTATTGGTGATGACTCCAGGGATGGGCTTCGGGTAGAAATAATATCCAGCATTGGCATGAAGTAACCAAATTTTATAGCCAAGAGTAGGAGTAAATCCAATCATGGCCCGATCAAAATCAGAACGCACCGCGGCCTGTGCACCTACAGTAAAACTAATTCTACCCGGACGAAACCAATAACCCGCGTCGGCACCCAAGACGCCTGCCTTGTAATCATAATTTGCCCCTACATTAAAGGCATGAGCATTCGGACTTTTCCATTTCACCTCTTTTATTCGTTTTTCAAACCCAAGCTCCAAAACGATGTTACGGCCTTGCTGAACCCCAAAATAGGGTCCGCTTTGAATTTTCGTGAAATCGAATCCCGCCTGTGTTTGACTAAACACAATACACGGAACAAGAAAGGCAAACCATACATATTTCATTCAGTAAATTTAATCGGTTTTCGCGCATGACATCCTATTATTGCTAAACATTTTCTAAGTTTGAACATGCTAAATCCATTTGATGATTCATACTTCATGCGCCAAGCTATTCTTGAGGCAAACAAGGCCTTCGATGCCAATGAAGTACCTGTTGGAGCGGTAGTTGTAGCGGGCAATCAAGTTATTGGCCGCGGATATAATTTAACCGAAAAACTTCACGATGTTACCGCTCACGCGGAAATTCAAGCGCTCACGGCAGCGGCAAATTTCTTGGGGGCAAAATACTTAAAAGAATGTACGTTGTATGTAACCCTAGAACCATGTCCGATGTGTGCTGGCGCCTTGTATTGGAGTCAAATTGGCAAGGTTTGTTATGGGGCCTCAGATGAGAAACGCGGTTCCACTAGACATCACCCCTCGTTATACCACCCATCAACAGACCTTCAAGGTGGAATTGAAGCAGAACCCTGCGTGCACCTCCTACGTACTTTTTTTGAAGGAAAAAGATAACAATCCCCTTGGTGTTTGTGTATATTTGTGGTAGAATTAAGAACACATGAAAATTAATGCCGAACATGCCCCGAAACCGGTTGGTTTGTATCCTCATGCGCGACGTGTTGGGGACTTATTGTTTCTTTCTGGTGTTGGTCCGCGCGTTGCTGGGTCAGATGCAACAGACTCGATGGTTCCAGGCTTAGCCCTCGACAAAAACGGGAACTTTACGGCATTTGATTTTGAAGCGCAATGCCGCAGTGTGTTTGAAAACGTACGGTTAATTTTAGAGGCCTCGGGATCTAGTTGGGATGAATTAGTAGATGTAACGGTGTTTTTAACCGATATGAAACGAGACTTTCAGGCCTATAATCGGTTATATGCAGAGTATTTTGCAAGCAACCAACCGTGCAGAACAACGGTGGAAATCAACTCGCTTCCCACTCCGATTTGCATTGAGTTAAAGTGTATTGCGACTATTAAAAAATAAGGATATGATTGGTTTTATTGTTCGAATTTTAGTGACGCTCGTATTGCTAACGGGTACAGTAAGTTTATTTGCAATGGGATATTGGGGTTGGGGATTAACCGCTATACTCCCGCTAGCCGTTGTGATTTTTTCGTTTTTCAGAAATGAAAATGTGATTTTGGCGTTAAACCAAATGCGTCTTGGAAATCAGGAGAAGGCCAAGAACTACATCAATCGAATTAAATCGCCCGAATATATGACTCGTCGGCAACATGCTTACGTACTTTATTTGAAGGCATTAATGAATGCTCAAGAATTAGGCTTTGCCCAAAGCGAACAACTACTGCGTAAGGCTTTAGCACTCGGATTGCGAACCAGCGAAGACAATGCCGTTGCGCGGATGCACCTCGCGGGAATTTGTGCACAAACAGGACGCAGACCTGAAGCGAGCGCCCTGCTTACCGAAGCTAAAAAATATGATAAAAACGGGATGTTAAAAGACCAAATCAAAATGCTTCAAAGTCAAATGCAAGCAGTCCCTTCAAAAAACCAAATGCGCATGGCACAAATGATGGGTGGTAGAAAGAAAATGCCCAAAATGCGCTAATCCTTGAAAAACAGAATCTACGCGCCTCATTGGGAGGACTACGAGCTTATCGATGCGGGAAACGGGTTAAAGCTCGAGCGCTGGGGAAAATACGTCACCATTCGCCCTGATATTAATGCATATTTTCAGCCCGAACTTTCAAAGCTAGAATGGGAGCGCAAGGCGCACTTTATTTTCAAGGAACAAAAAGGCGTATTTGGAACCTGGATGAACCCGGGAAACCTGCCGCTTCATTGGGACATTGAATTTGAGGGCGTTAAATTGCGTATCTTTTTAAAAAACACAAAACATACGGGGATTTTTCCGGAGCAAAATCTCAATTGGAAATTCATTAGAGAATCCCTTGATTCAGCGGGTAATTTTTTAAATTTATTTGGATATACTGGCGCCTCCAGCATGATGGCTTTGGTTCAAAAGGCGGGCGTTATTCACGTTGACTCTTCTAAGTCTGCCCTGACTTGGACCAAAGAGAATGCACAAATCAATACATTTGATGGGTGTAAACTGGTGCTTGAGGATGTGGTATTGTTCATGGAGCGAGAAGTAAAGCGTGCACATCAATACGATCTTATACAAATGGATCCGCCGGCGTGGGGGATTGGAACAAAGGGCAAAAAATGGCAGCTTGAAAATCACATTGATTTGTTAATGAGTTTAGCTGCACAGCTGCTAAAACCGCAGGGAAAACTCATTGTTACTACCTACTCCAACAAAATCACTCCGGTAACGCTTAAAGAAACTGCCGAAATTTATTTTCCCACTCGAAGCTATCGCACAGGCATGCTTGCTACGAAATCTACTACCGGAAAGGCGCTAGACCACGGCAGCATGTTACAGATTTATTAACCCCTACTTACCGCCATTGATGATTGCCTTGGCATTCGTGATCCACACCTCCGGACCGCCTTGCAAATATCCGCTAGAACTCAAAGGGGCTAAGTTAAATTTATCCGCTTCTTTAGTGACATTCACAAACCATACCGTAGGATATCCTTGAACTCCAAATTGTTGCTGTAGCATTTGGTTTTGTTCCTTAATGTTCTGTGGAAGAACTTTGTTTCTTGGGAAATCTAATTCTACTAAAATCACATCACTTGAAGCCCATGTAGTAAATGCAGGGGTATTAAAGACCTCACGTTGCAGGCGATGACACCATCCGCACCAATCACTTCCCGTAAAAAAAAGCAACATCGGTTTGTTCTCTGTTGCGGCTGCTTGAGAGGCCAACGAAATATCAGTATACCAGCTAAGGGTGGTGGCCGTTTGAGACCAAGTAATAAGGGTACTTACAGAAAGGAGAAGGGTTAACATAAGAGACTTCATAAGGCGCGATTTAAAATTGATTTATACAAATATCAAACTTATCCTTGCAATATTAGCAAATTAACACCTATTTAACTTTTATCACAGTACGTGGAATTCTACTATATTCGCAAATAAACCGAATCGAATGAAACTACTGTTATCCGTTTTTGCTCTGATAATGAGCGTTGTCGTTGCTGCGCAAACACAAAATGTACGTGGAAAAGTTATGGACTCCGAAACAAATTTCCCGCTTGCAGGAGCGAAAATTGAAATAGATTTAAAAGACCCTACCGGGGTGAATTATCGCGCCGTAACCGATGGGGAGGGGGAATTTAAAATCTCCAATGTTCCGGTAGGGAAATACGGGCTAAGCACGCGATTTGCTCAATATGAACCCAAAAACCAAACGGTAGAAATCACCTCGGGTAAAGAACTCATCCTGACCATTGCTCTTCAAGAATTAGTGACCAATAAGGAAGAGGTGGTAGTTACCGGAAGAAAAAAAGGGGAAATTATTAATGAATTGGCGGTGATTTCTGCACAACAATTCTCCGTTGAAGAAACGAATCGCTATCCCGGTTCGCGGATGGACCCTGCTCGAATGGCATCGAACTTTGCAGGAGTGCAAGGCGCTGATGATTCCCGAAACGACATTATTATCCGTGGGAATAGTCCCTTGGGAGTAGTTTGGCGCGTAGAGGGAATTGATATTCCAAATCCAAACCACTTTGCCATTGCAGGAAGCTCTGGGGGACCCGTATCCGTATTAAATAATAAAATCCTTGGCAACTCCGACTTTTTAATGAGCGCCTTTCCCGCAGAATATGGGAATAGCGTTTCCGGAGTCTTTGACTTAAAGCTCCGAAACGGAAATGATCAGCGCCATGAATTTACGGGACAGTTTGGATTATTGGGAACGGAATTTTTAGCTGAAGGTCCGCTGAATAAAAAAGGAACCGCTTCCTTTCTTATGATGGGTAGATATTCGACCCTTTCTCTTTTTCAAACGTTCGGTATAAAGTTAGGAACGGATGCCATTCCAACCTATGGTGATTTAGCCTTTAAGTTTAATTTTAAATTGAGAAAAGGAGGGAATCTTTCCGCTTGGGGCATGGGCGGTAAAAGTGACATCGCCATCATGATCTCAGAAAAAACAGAATATACCACCGATTTATATGGGGAGGGCGACCGTGATCAGTACTTTGGAACATCGATGGGTGTAACAGGGCTCACGTATAAAAAAGCCATTAATGAAAAAACATTTGTAAGCAGTACTCTTGCCCTATCTCAAGAGATTCAGCGAGCGAATCACGACTATTTGCAACGAAGCCTTAACACTACGGGCGGAGATACAAGCATTCAAATCAATGCCATTTATCCATTGATGGCGTACACCTTTACCACCAATAAAATTTCTAACTACTCCGCAGTCAATCATAAAATCAACAAACAACATCTGATTAAATTCGGATACAATGCTGATTTTTTCCTAATGAATATGAAGGATTCTGCCCTGGTGGATTATGATGACCCGAATACGTTTTTCACGCGTTGGGATTATGAAGGTTCTTGTGTGCTCATTCAGCCCTTTGTTCAATGGAAATGGAGGATGTCTGATAACACCGACTTCACGGCGGGAATTCACAGCCAGTATTTTTCAATGAGCAACAGTTTAAGTCCGGCGGAGCTACGCCTTGGATTCAAGCATAAACTTCCAGGGAACCAATCCATCTTTGCCGGGGGAGGCATGCACAGCCAAATACAACCCTTGTACACGTATGTAGACAACCGCAAAGGAGTTGGTAATTTCTTTAACAAAGGGATGGATTTTACAAAAAGTCTTCATTCCGGTATCGGGTATGAAAAATTCTTTAATAAAGGCTTTAGTATTCGAACGGAAGCCTATTATCAATACTTATATAACATCCCAGTTACGATTGCTCCAAGTGCATTCTCGATGATTAATATGGGCAGTGGATTTACAAGAATCTTCGCTGATTCGTTAGAAAATACTGGAACGGGGTATAATTACGGGTTGGAATTAACCATTCAAAAGTACTTTGATAAAAGCTTCTTTTTCTTGTTTTCAGGTACCCTGTATGATTCCAAGTACACAGGAAGCGATGGTGTTTTAAGAAACACTTCCTACAATGGGGCCTACGTGGCCAATTTACTTGCAGGCAAAGAGTTTAATGTGGGTAAACGAAGCATTCTTGGGCTTGGTGCAAAAATTACTACCGCAGGTGGAAAGCGATATGGATTAGTGGATCTTGCGCGAACAAACCAGGAAAAAGATTTAATTTACCAAGATTCGATGTTCAATGAATATCAATTTAAAGATTACTTCCGAATGGATTTGAAAATCTCTTGGCGCATGAATGCCAAAGCCATGACGCATGAAATCGGATTAGATTTAGTGAATATACTGAATACCAAAAACCTCTTAAGTTTGGCCTACGCGCCCTCCTTGGATCCAGCAGTTGTTAATTCAGTAAATTACCAACCCGTAACGGAAAAAACACAATTAGGATTTTTGCCCATCTTCTATTACAAGATTGATTTTAGAGCAGGAGGGAAAAAAGATTAAAAATGGGGGCAATCACAGTTTTCTTTCTTCCCAAGGAAGAAAACGGTGCCTATGTTAATGCTCATTTGCGACACCCATAGTTTTTGGCTTGCACGCTGAGAGGCGTCAGAGATATCCATTCGGATGTTGTTTTGGGCTAATATCCCACCCGAAATTTTGGGCAAAAGATACCAATGTCTGAAGAATTCTATGCGAAGCCCGCCATGTGCCATGGCCGAAAATCCAGAAATACCGGATTGTTCATTTTGAAATGCTGTTCCAAAATTAAGGCTCGAAGTAGTATGTAGCGCACCTAAACCAAATCCATAAACGGCGTTAACAACAAACAACCGTGACTTAGTTCTGAATAGATTTTGCAATAAATTCAATTGAATAGCAATGTTTTTTGTACTGTTCGAGGAAAAACCAAATCCTATCGTATCCATAGCGACTAAGGTTGCATTGTACGTGCCCGAGAGTCCTCCAATGGCATCAAATCCTTCATTCACCTCACCGTCTAGATTCAACACTTGATTGATAAGCTGGTATTTAAAATTATCCAAGTTCAGCTGAACTTGAACTCCGCGTTTAATGGTATATCCCAGCGCTAACTTGTATTGATTTGACCATAGCGTATTTAGGTTCAGTTGCTGCGGACCAGATGCCGTTTGGCGAAACTGCGCATCATTCAATGTAAGTGAAAACTCATTTCCCGTTAAAGACAGCGATGATTTACTATACCGATTGGAGGAAAAACCTAGCTCAACCGATAGGTTACCCTTATACGCCGAATTAAAGACCCCGCGTTGTGCAAAGGTCACACTTACGCCCAAAAACAAAAGGAACCAAGCTGTTTTCACGGCCTGATAAATTTTAACCATTCCGTTTGATCCATAATCTGTTCCAATCGAAAATGCACCTTATTCCCGTTACTCTTCCATTCTACCAAACCAAGCCCTTCGGCATAATATGTAGTTGAGGCCATTTCTAATTTCTTTTCCGTTTTTGCAAAGGGGTTAATAAGGGTGAATTTCGTGAGGTCTTTATACGTTATACACGTCTTTTGTTCGCCCATCACCTCTAAAGACGCATGGTCGCTGAGTTGCGTACGTTTTAATTCTTGTAGAATCAAGGTAGAGTCCAATACTCCTTCGAATTTTGTTGCAAACCATGTTTGGTCAGACCCTTTCCATGGGAAATAGGTCGTTTTATATACTGCCGCTTGAGTTTTCTTTTGATTTCTATTTACTACCATATGGTCTTGAATATCCAAAGAGTCCACATTAAAATTCAATGCCTCAAGGATGCGGCCATCGGAAGCATAGCGTTCTACTACTACGTGATGTCCCAAATGGTCTTTTACCGAATAAACTCGGTGAAATTGTTCATCAAGGCCACCAATCATATCTCGATATACATAGATCTTTGGTTCATCTAGGATCGGATAAAAAAACCGAGCTGCAGGGTGTTTGCTTTGAATTTCATTGGAAGAACAGGCCCCAAGCAACAGGACTAATAGAAAAAAGCTGAATAATAGATGTGTCTTACTATACATTTTTTGTCATTTTAAGGAAGCTAACCTCATCGTCTGTAAGGTGACGAAACATCCCACGGGGCAAATCTTTCTTCGTTAACCCTGCATAAACGACTCGGTCTAATTTAACGACCACATATCCTAAGGCCTCAAACATTCTACGAACCACCCGGTTTTTTCCCGAATGTATTTCCACGCCTACTTCGCGAGAATTTCCACCCTCCACATAAGAGGCCAAGTCAGCCTTTGATTTTCCATCCTCCAAGTCTACGCCTTTCAAAAGTCGATCAAAATCTTCCGTTCTAAAAGGCTTGTTCAATTCTGCATGATAAATTTTACGGGCTTGGTATCGGGGATGTGTCAATTTTTTAGCGATATCACCATCGTTCGTAAACAGCAATAGTCCGGTGGTTTCACGGTCTAACCTACCCACGGGGTAAACCCGTTCTCTACACGCGGATTTAACCAAAGACATGACAGTTTTTCTGCCCTGAGGGTCGTCCATGGTTGTTATAAAGCCTTTAGGTTTATTGAGTAAGACATAGCGCTTTTTTTCAGCATTAATGGTCTCCCCATCGTATTGAACCACATCCGTAGGAGCAATCTTATGCCCCATTTCTGTAACAATAACACCGTTTACGGTGACTACGCCTGTTTGAATCAATACATCAGCCTCTCTCCGAGAACATACCCCCGCATTCGAAAGGTATTTGTTTAAGCGGATTTCATTTTCGTTAAAATTTGGCAGCGGATCTCCTTTTTTAACTTTAATCTTATAATCAATGTACTTTCGTTTATCTCGAGCGCTTACCTCTTTTGGCGCGTCCGGTTTTGATGTTTTTGTGAATTTAGCGGCACTAGAGGCTACTGGTTTGTTGGATCTCCCAGATTTTACCGGCTTTGCGGAAAGGGGTTTCGTTGATTTCCCCGGTTTCGGAGAAGGTTTCTTGTTTGTGTTCATCGCGAGCAGTTTTTACAAAGGTACGTCAATAATTCAAGGAGTTAAAATGCGGGAAAGGCATCCTCTACGTGTACAATATTAACATCCTCTCCTTGTTTAATGACACTTATGGCATCCATTCTAACTTCAATCGGCTCTTTGAACTTCTGAACGTAGTGATTTATTCCGAGCAACAGATTCCGTTGTTTCTCTCGGTTGATGGCATGAAATGGTGTACCCACTATAATTCCCGAACGCGTTTTTACTTCCACGGCAATAATGAGATTCCCTTTTTTGGCAATTAGATCGATTTCCGCTTTTTTGAATCGGTAATTTGTCTCTAGGATTTCGTATCCCGATTCGAGCAAATGTTGTTTAGCTCGATCTTCTCCCCATCGGCCTATTTCTAGGGTCATTTTATCGTATTAGATGGAAGAATCCATGACCAGAAACCTCACCACCGGAAACGCCTGTTGCTTTGTAGGTATAGGTATAAACGCCTTCACTAGACTCGTTACCGTTCGATGTCCCATCCCATGAGGGTTGTGACTGTGTTAAATCGGAACTAGATCCGCTGTACATGATTGCTCCCCAACGGTTGAAAATAATTAATTCTATAGTAACTACATTCTTGTATTGTAAGAAAAAGACATCATTGGTTAAATCACCGTCTGGGGTGATGACGTTTGGAGCTTCCACTTCCGGATACGGATAAATACAGTTAGAAAGCACATTCACATTGGCACTGCTGTTGTAGTTTAATGCCTCTGGATCGGCACAATCACACACATCCACTGGGATGGTAATAGACATTGAATCAACACAATTAATCCCTTGAGACACCACTAAGGTGACCGTGTAGTCTTCTGGTGTTTGAGTTACATATTGGGAACTTTGAGGGTCTGTCGTTTGAACTACCACCCCTTGTCCGTTACCAAAATTCCAAGCATACCCATTTCCGTTCGCGCTATTATTTACGAATACTACATTTAACGGGGAACAACCTCCAGCCGGCGTTGCCGTAAAATCTGCAATTGGTGATGCAATGGTGCCAACAAACACACTGTCGCTTGCTGAACATACTTGATCGGTAATGGTAAGTGTATACCAACCACCGCTTAGGTTTTGAATGGATTGCCCTTGCTGACCGTTAGACCACGAATAATTCACATTCCCTGTAGTTCCTGAGACTACGGCAGATAAAGTACCTGTAGGTATGCACGTTGCCTCGGTCATATTTATTGCATCAATGGCAATGGTTTGGTTCACCGTAACCGTTGCTGTATCCGTTTGTGAAAAGTTACATTGATCCACCGCAGTAATAAGGTATTGAACAACTCCATTTTGAGTTACATTGATTGTTAAGGAATCGTTCGTCGACAGTACTGTGCCGGTGAGGGTGGTCCATGTATAGTCATAGGGGGCATAACCACCAAATGCCGAGGCCGTTAATAAAACGCTGTCCGGATAACATTGCACCAACGGATCGGTCTCTGTAATGTTTATAATTGGTCCATCTCCAATATAAATGGTTCCCTCAGAGGTAATGGTATCTCCGCATGGATTAATGATGGATACAGAAATAGTTACCGACTCAAACCCTTCATTCAAGCCATCTTGTGTAGGGGTTAAGTTCAAAATAATGGTATCTTGACCTGGTAAAAATACGATGGGATTTACCAGATTGTTGTAGTCAACGCCTTCAATAGCGGATCCAGTTACCGTGTAGTTAATGATTAAGGTATCATTTGTTTGTCCTTCAGGTCGAGTAAAAATAAAGTCGGCATAGGTACAACCTTCAACAATGGTGGTGTCTCCCGATACGGTAGCAACGGCAACACTCACGGCTGCGGAAGAAAAAGACCCAGCCTCCAAGAATACTCCGGAATCATATGCTTGGTCGAATACATTAGCAATTGCAAACTTGATGTGGTAGGATTGGTTGCACTGAACGCTCGCACTTGCGGTCAGTTTCACGGTAGTACCATCATATTCAATGGCATCCCCGTAAGTATCTTGAGGGAATTCATTATATACATAGTATGGGGTATTGGTGACCCAATTCACATTATTTATGGTTACAGGAGTTCCTCCGGGGATAATAGCAATATTATCTCCTCCGTTTGGATAACCAGCAAGGGGGTAAGGACCTGAAATGCCTGGTCCCCATAAAAAGATACCAAAGGCATCATTAAAATTCGAGGGAGAAAATTCCGTGTATTCATCGGAACCAAACATATAATTAAAAATCAACGTGTCTCCTGCGGGTATAAAATCGAACTCAAGAACGACGCCGTTAGTAACATTTCCATTTGCGATGGCATTCAACTCGGGATCACTGGCAACCGATTGTGAAGTTCCCGGATTTGTTGTGCTTCCGCCCATGTTAGGACCGACGGCTCCCGCCGCATCCCCAGTGGTTAAAACCATTCCACTCGCCATCGGAAAGGTTGCGTTGGTATTGGTAAAGTAACCGATGTTTCCAAATGGTGTATTCGCTAAGCCGGGTACTCCATTGATGGTAATGTTGGAGGCAACAACACCTACTCCAAGCAAGACATTGTTTACTAATTGCTGCGGCGTTTGCGTTGGGGAAACAGCAATTGGCTGCGCTAACGTCAAAAACGGCAACAACATCAGTGTCAAAAATAATTTATGGATACCGAACATATTTTTAATTTTTTTTTATGACCAACAACAGGCAAATAAAGTTGCACATTAAGCAAATATAAGGTACAATTTCTATTTCTGATTTAAGATACGCGTCTCAATTGGGTTGAGCCTAGCTTCTTCCTCTGGATTGCCGAAGGGAAAACCCGCATACTTAGAAGAGATTCGCAGGTTGTTTTCTGCGTTTTTTTTTCGGTTCAATAAAAGCCACATACGATAAATTAATTGCCGTAACGAGGAGGGTATGAAACGCTTAATTCGTCTATTTCGGTCGCGAACCCTGTAAAATTTCTTGGCACCTTTCGAGGATAAATAACGAGAAATCTGTTCCCTAAGGATTTCTTCGTGATGCTTTGCACTTGGTTGCACTTCGCTAAACAACTGAGAAACTCCTGTTATGAATGCCTCATATTGAACTGCTTGATTCGGATCTGAGACCAACACGTCAAGTCCGATGGTGGTTCCTGCAGAATTACTAATTAGCTCTCGAACGCTATAAAACACGGGCAGGTATTTGTTTTTACCAAGCAATAGCGCTGTTAGACCGATATGATATTCTAAGAGATTTAAACTACGAATGGAAGTATCAGCCGTTTGAAAAACCTGACAAAAAGCTTCTTTTTGATACACGGAATAAAACAATTGGATTCCTGAACCCCAATAAGAAGCAATGCGTTCTAGTGGTGTTTCAACATCGATAGATTTCCCAATTCGTTGGATATACAAGGGTAAATAATATAAGCTCTTGCCAAGGTTATAATACGCAATATAATTTCCTTGAACGCTTATATATGTTGGGTTACCCGATAAAAAAGAAATCGATTCAATCATTGCATGTTCCAATAAAAAATCGTCGTCAGCGCTTAACACCACATACTCTTTGGCCAAGGAAGGGAGTATTGCCTGGATCTTCTCAACAAAGGAAGCCTTTGGAAAATGGTGGTAGCTTACTTGCTTTGGAATTTCCGCATTAAAAGGCTGTTCAGAGCTATCGCAAACAATGAGTTGAATTGCATCAAATTGAGCATAATAAGCCATCGCACGGGCCAAGTAGCTCGGGCGATTTCTCGTGGGAATGACAATTGAAAGATTCATTTAACGATATCCAGCTGTTAAAGGGATAATGCTTCTATTCAAATTTTGATTCGTCAAGAGTAAATTCACCACAGCTGCAATATGTTCCAATTGAATCAGGGTACCTTGGTGCATACGGTCGCGATGTTTCTGTAAAAAATCAGGGGTCATTTGATTAAATACTGGAGAATTCTCAACCAGCCCAAGCGCAATTGCATTAAACCGCATGGATGAAAACTCATTCGCAAAACTATTAATCATGCCTTGAATAGCCGCTTTCGATGCCGCATATCCGGGATCGTAACTGCCTTTTTCAGCTGCAACTGAACTAAAAAAAACCACATTGCCGTGCGGGTTCATTCGCGGAAACAGATGTTTTAATAATAATACAGGACCCATTATGTTTACCTTCAGCATGGCTAACAAGTGTTCGGCACTCGTTTCTTTGGTACTCAATGAAGGATTAATTCCTTGAGCAAACAATATGGCGTCATAGGTGGGTAAATGAGGATTGTTGCAAAATTGTTGAATCTGAACCTCATCGGTAATATCCAACACTGAGCGTTCAATCCGAATTAAGGTAATCCCCTGTGTTGAAAGGTAGGATTCTATCCCTTGAGCAATAAAGCTATTTCCTCCAATGACAAGAACTTTCATTATTTGATGATTCGTGCACGAATTGCTCCAGCACCTTTATTAACAAGTTTAATTACCTCACAGGAGGAGAATCCAACTAAGCCTGCAATGTCAATAAACTTCTGCTTTGTGTATCCGTTTTTGTGAAATTGACCCTCCCCGTTTTGGTTGCCAAAAAAATGTGTTGTAATCATTCCCCAGCGGTGTTCGTACGATTTACCATGTCCGAAATAATGATCAGTGGCCCCAGCTTGATAAAAGCTGGTAAATTCATCATTCGCTTGAAGGAAGGCTGCACACAACCACTCCATGTCTGGTGTTTCCACCACCAATACACCACCAGGCTTAAGTACTCTGTAACATTCTTTGAATAATTGTTCCTCATCTTTAAACGGGAGGTGTTCAAATAAATGCTCCGCGAGTATCTCATCAGCACTGTTGTCAGGATACCCTAAATGCAATATATCCATTTTAATAACTCCTTCCCCTGTTACATATCCATCTATGTTTACGTAACCTTCTTTAACGTTCGGACCACATCCTAAATGCAATTTCAATTGTTCCATTATATTCTAAATCTTTTTTCAGTTTTTTTCTGCTGCAAGGTATGTTTTATCTCCAGGGCTACCTGAATGCACGTTGAAATTTTCCCTGAGAGAATGGCAAAATAATTCTCAAATTGCTCATACATATATAATTCTGTTAACCTGGCATCGTCTGAATTCTTATGTACTACGCGCACCGTTTTAAATAAATTTGTTCGTTGTACTTCTGCTAAAAATGGCATGTAATGTGCCGCATGTTCGTAAATCAATGCCTCTTGTACGGGATTATCCGGATTAAAATCCGGGTGTAATTCGGAAAGCACTCCTTGCTCTACGGAGTGGGTAACGTGATACAATAAAAACTTATCCGTTTGTTTACCTTTAGGCATTACCGAGCAGAATGGCCCATCCATGATGGTTAATCCAAACGGATGGTGTTGAAATTCAAATTCCGGGATGAGTACTTTTTCAAATAACAGAGGCTTTAGCGGTACGCCAAGGGCGTGATTGATTTCATTAAAATCTGAATAGGTGGCATTAATAACCACGTCGAAATATTCTACCCGTTGATTTACAAGTAGTTCATATTCTCCACCCGGTTTTTTAGTTATTCCTTGAACTTCTTGACCAAACCGAATCTCAACCCCTGCACTGATTAAACTCTTTCCTACTTCTTGCTTTAAAATCTCGTAATCAAACACGGGCTCAGGTACCTTAAAACTTGCTTCTAATGCGTCGCGATTCAAAAAGGTATCTGCTGGATACTCGAAATCATATCCGATCCCAACCTTATTGCAAAATGCGAGAAACTCTTCCGGGGTGGTTTTACTTCCTTCTTTAGCAATGGCGTAGTAATTAGGAAATTGATTTTCTACCGCCTTGCCGTAATTGAAAAGAAAAGACAACAGGCCTTCAATGCTTTGTTCTGCAGTTTCAACACTTCTTAGGTAATGGTACCCCAAATGAATGCGGTTATGATTAACCCGCGAAGCTTTTTGCATAATATCCGCTTCTCGGTCAACCAATACCACCTCAAAGCCGGCTCGAGCTAATTCAATCGCTGAGCAACAACCAAAAAGTCCAGCACCTATAACTATTACTTTCATTCGTTTAAACGTGCCTAAAGGTATGAAATATTGATAAGTTTTTGTCAGCCTTGATTTTATGACCCGGGTAAATAATGCTAACCACTTCGAAAGTTGTATCTTCGTAATATCTATTTTTCAAATCTTATGATAAAGACAAATACATACATTGACGAGCATTTATCTCGTTTTACAACGGAACTAATTTCGCTATTGCGTATCCCCTCAGTCTCAGCAGATCCAGCGTATACACCAAGTGTTTTAGCTTGTGCTCACGAAGTGGCTGCACAATTAAAAACCATAGGTATTGATGCGGTTGAGGTAATTCCCACCAAAGGTCATCCGATAGTGTATGGCGAAAAAATTATTAACCCTTCATTGCCGACTATTTTGGTTTATGGACATTACGATGTCCAACCGGCAGACCCCATTGATTTATGGCACAGTCCCGCATTTGAGCCCGTAATTAAACCCACAGAGATTCACCCCGAGGGAGCCATTTTTGCTCGCGGTGCATGTGACGATAAAGGTCAGTTTTACATGCACCTAAAAGCGGTTGAGGCGATGCTTTCAAGCGGTGAACTTCCTTGCAACGTGAAATTTATGATTGAAGGGGAAGAAGAAATTGGTAGCGAGCATTTGGGGTACTTTGTAAAAGAGAACAAAGAGAAACTCGCCGCAGACGTCATCTTAGTTTCTGATACGGGAATGATTGCGAACGATGTGCCTTCTGTTACCACAGGCCTCCGCGGATTAAGTTATGTTGAGGTGGAAGTAACTGGCCCGAACAGAGATTTACACTCCGGATTATATGGCGGCTGTGTGAAAAACCCCATTAACGCCTTGTGTGAAATGATTGCTTCGCTGCATGATGAAAATGGTAAAATCACCGTTGACGGATTTTACGACAGCGTAGTAGAGATTTCAAGAGCAGAACGAGACGCCATGGCACAAGCACCATTTTCAGAAGATGCTTACAAAAAAGCACTAAACATACAAGACACCTATGGTGAAAAGGGATATACAACTCCAGAAAGGGGATCTATACGTCCGACCTTGGATGTAAATGGTATTTGGGGAGGGTATATTGGAGAAGGGGCAAAAACGGTGATTGCCTCACAGGCCTTTGCTAAGATTTCTATGCGCTTGGTACCCAATCAAGATCCAGAAGAGATCACCCAATTATTTCAATCCCACTTTGAACGAATTGCCCCTCCAGGTGTCGCAGTAAAGGTGACACCACATCACGGCGGTCAGGCCGCAGTTACTCCCTTAGATTCCATTGGGTATCGGGCAGCAGCATTGGCCTACAAAGAAACATTTGGTAAGGAGGCGATTCCTGTTCGCAGCGGGGGAAGCATCCCCATTGTAGCCATGTTTGAGCAAGAATTGGGATTAAAAACGATTCTAATGGGCTTTGGGCTAGATAGCGATGCGATTCATTCACCCAATGAGCACTTTGGACTATTCAATTATCGAATGGGGATTAAAACCATTCCCTATTTCTACAAGCATTTTGTTGAACTCAGTAACGTATAAGTTTTGCTATCTAAAGACACCCCAAAAAAGTTATTCCTGTTGGATGCCTATGCGTTAATTTACAGGGCCTATTTTGCATTTGCTAAAAACCCACGAGTTAACTCAAAAGGCCAAAACACGAGTGCCGCGTTCGGATTTACCAACGTTTTAATCGATGTCATTAAAACAGAAAAACCATCGCACCTCGCAGTAGTTTTTGATCCACCGGGAGGAAGCGAACATCGACAAACAGAATTCGAAGCCTATAAAGCACATCGAGAAGAAATGCCTGAAGATATCCGATCCATGATCGAACCCATCAAAAATATCGTTCGAGCATTCAATGTACCCATGATTGAAATGGCCGGGCATGAGGCAGATGATGTGATCGGTTCTATGGCTAAACTTGCTGAACAACGCGGATATACTACGTACATGATGACCCCAGACAAGGATTACGGTCAATTAGTAAGCGATACCTCGTTCATATACAAACCCGGCCGTGGAGGAAATCCGCCGGAAATTCTTGGCGTAAAAGAAGTATGTGAAAAATTCGAAGTTGAACATCCCTTACAAGTCATTGATATCCTTGGGCTTTGGGGGGATGCTTCCGACAATATACCGGGCATTCCAGGTATTGGAGAAAAAACAGCCAAGTTGCTCATTTCAAAATATGGAAGCGTTGAAAATCTTCTTGAGCACGCTCATGAGTTAAAAGGGAAACAACAGGAAAATGTAATTCAATACGCGGACCAAGGTCGCGTTTCGAAAATGTTAGCGACAATTCTAATCGATTTAACGGTTCCTTTTGACGAAGAACATTTAAAAATATGTGATCCGAATGCGGATGAGGTGCGCGCGATTTTTACAGAACTAGAATTCAGGAATTTATTAAAAAAAGTACTTGGGGAAGAATTAGTTATTACATCCACCCCGCTAACACCAACCCGAGCAGTAAATTCCGAGCAATTAGGACTCTTTGACGCGGCGGAATTGACACAACCAATGGGAAATAATGACACAAAAGTTTACAAAACCTTGGAAAGTGAAAAACCTTCTTATCACTTAATTCAAACTCCGCAAGAACGCGCAGAATTACTTGAATTGTTGCTGGAACAGACCAGTGTTTGTTTTGACACAGAAACAACGGGCATCGATTCTTTGCGTGCAGACTTGGTGGGTTTGTCGTTTTCATACAAAGCAAAAGAAGCGTTTTATGTTCCTACGCCACTAACACATGAAGAAGCCAAAGCGATTGTTGCTGAGTTCAAACCCCTCTTCGAACATACCGCGATTGAAAAAATTGGCCACAATATAAAATATGATATTCAAGTGTTGCATCGATATGGCGTTAAATTCAAAGGACCCTTGTTTGATACCATGATTGCGCAATACTTAATTAATCCGGAGGCCAAGCAAGGAATGGATTTTATGGCTCAAGTATATTTAGGCTATCAACCCATTTCCATTGAATCCTTAATTGGAAAAAAAGGGAAGGGACAGGGTAATATGGGTGACCTAAGTGCCGAGGAAATTTATCAATATGCGTGTGAAGATGCGGACATCACCTTACAACTCAAAGAAATTTTAGCCCCTGAGGTTGAAAAGCCACATCTGCAGCACTTGTTCTATGACATGGAAATGCCTTTGGTTCGCGTGCTTGGGAGCATGGAGGAGGAAGGAATTGCCATTGATGTTCACGCATTAAAAGCTTATTCAATCGAATTAGAAGAAACCTTGGGTAAATTGCACGAGGAGATTATAGAAATGGCGGGGGTACCGTTTAATCCAGACTCTCCCAAACAGCTTGGCGAGGTGTTGTTTGACCACTTAAAAATATCGGCTAAGGCAAAAAAAACCAAGACGGGACAGTATGCGACATCAGAGGATGTATTGCAAAAACACGAACAGGACCATCCGATTGTTCCCAAAATTCTTGAATATCGTCAGCTTAGAAAGTTAAAAAGCACCTATGTTGACCCCTTGCCAGAATTATGCAGTCCCAGCGACGGAAGAATTCACACCAGCTTCATGCAAACCGTAACGGCTACGGGACGGTTAAGCTCCAATAACCCGAACCTTCAGAACATTCCAATACGGACTGCTAAAGGACGGGAAATCAGACGTGCCTTTGTGCCTCGAAGCGCTGAATATCAGATCATGTCCGTTGACTACTCGCAGATTGAATTGCGTATTATCGCAGCGCTCAGCGAAGACCCTTCCATGATAAAAGCGTTCAAAGAAGGACAAGACATCCACGCCGCCACAGCAGCAACCGTTTATAAGGTTCCTATTGAAACCGTTACACGGGAACAGCGTAGCGCCGCAAAAGCAGTTAACTTTGGTATAATTTACGGTCAATCGGCCTTTGGTCTTGCTCAGAATCTAGGCATATCTAGAACGGAAGCCAAAGCAATTATAGATGCCTATTTTGAACAATTCGGCACCATCAAGTCCTATATGGATCACGTAATCGCGTTTGCGCGAGAACACGGATATGTTGAAACCATCATGAAGCGCCGTCGCTATTTACCTGATATTCATTCAGCCAATGCCATGGTACGAGGGTATGCCGAACGAAACGCCATCAATGCGCCGATACAAGGTTCCGCGGCCGATATCATCAAAATGGCCATGATCTCAGTGGACAAGGCCTTGGCCACAAAAGACTTTAAATCTAAAATGATTTTACAGGTACATGATGAACTTCTCTTTGATGTACATGTTACTGAGCAAGAAGAAATGAAAACCTTAGTCAAAGAGGCGATGGAAAAAGCCATTGATTTAGTTGTTCCCATGGAAGTTGAAATGGAAATTGCTCCTAATTGGCTAGAAGCGCATTAACATGAAATATCTTTTTATTCTGACACTTGGAGTTTTATGCATAAGCAGTTGTACCAAACCACTTGTTGATTACCGTTCAAAATATGTTGGCACATACGACGTGGTTTCATACCATTCAAACTGGGTTATGGGACAAGGGCTACAATATGATACCCTCAATTACACCCTACAAGTTAAACGTTCTGCAGAATTATATTATGTTGATTTCATTACTGAACATAGCGCATCTACCTATTTACTTGAAAAAAATGGTACCCTGCATTATGAAAGTCAGGATTGGCATTATCAGGTAAATGGAGGGTTTGTTGACAAGGATCACTTTGAACTTACGGGTGGTTATTATGGATTGGGTGGTGGAAACTCATTTGATGCAACGGGCACAAAACGATAACAGTATTAATAAACAGTGTAAGCTAAAAATAAGATATGGGACAGGACATAAGCACGGAGCAGAAAAAAAAACGCGGGATAGCCATCCTAGGTTCTACCGGTTCCATTGGTACACAGGCTCTTGAAGTGATTGAGGCTTATCCGGAATTATTTGATTTGCAAGTGATTACCGCAGGGAATAATGCGGACTTGTTAATTGAACAAGCGCGCAAGTTTAACCCGAATATGGTAGTAATCGTAGATGAAACCCAGTATGGCAAGGTAAAAGATGCGCTTTGGAATGAAGACATCCATGTATATAGTGGAGCCGAGGCCTTGTGCCAGGTGGTACAATCAACCGATGTTGACGTAGTGCTTACGGCCTTAGTTGGTTATGCGGGACTTAAACCAACCATCGCGGCGATTGAGGCGAAAAAAGACATCGCATTAGCCAATAAAGAAACGCTTGTTGTCGCAGGACAATTGATCGCACAATTATCACGCGCACATGGGGTTAACATTTATCCGGTGGATTCAGAGCATTCTGCCATCTTCCAATGTTTGCCTGGTGAACATATGAATCCAATTGAAAAAATCTATCTAACGGCTTCTGGTGGCCCGTTTAGAGGGTTTTCTATGGACCAATTAGCTCAGGTTTCAAAAGCGCAAGCCTTAAAACATCCCAATTGGAGTATGGGAGCAAAAATCACGATTGATTCGGCTACGATGATGAATAAAGGCTTAGAAGTCATTGAAGCCAAATGGTTATTTAACTTAAAGGCGGAACAAATCGATGTAATAGTCCATCCCCAAAGCATTGTACATTCCTTGGTGCAGTTTGAAGATGGCAGCATGAAGGCGCAAATGGGGTTGCCTGACATGAAATTGCCCATTCAATATGCACTTACCTATCCATATCGAATACAAACAGATTATCCAAGATTCAATTTCATGGATTACCCTACCCTCAGTTTTGAAAAACCAGACCGTATAACCTTTAAAAATTTAGATTTAGCGTATCAAGCTATGGAAAAAGATGGAAACATTCCATGTGCACTAAATGCAGCAAATGAAATAGCCGTGCAAGCATTTCTAGACGAACGCATTGCATTTCTAGACATCGCTCGAATCAATGAACATGTGATGAACCATGTAGTGCATATTTCAAAACCAAGCCTCGATGATTATATTGCTACCGATTTGGAAGCGCGGCGCTTAGCAAGTGGGCTGATCTTAAGTTAAATCAAACCAGCATTAAAAATGAAAACCTTTGTTCTGTTTATTGGAATACTAACGGTGCTAAGTTCATGCCAACCAAAAACCGTTATCTATGTCCAAAGCCATTGGCCATATTGCGGTGGAAAGTTACCCGATTCGACCGAAATGAAAGGAAGGAATGAAGGGTTTTCAAATCACTCCTTTCAAATAACCGTAGGTGGAAAGAAAAAAATCATTCGCACCAATGAATTTGGATACTGGAAAGGGCGCCTAGATGTAACCCAAGAATTTACCCTTATCGACATCGACAAAACATGTTCCTTAGAAAAACTTATTCCTAAATATCCACTCCCGAAAATAAGTAGTGCCACAGACCAACCGTTACATGCCTATTTAACCCCCGAAGAATGGTCACAGCGTTGTTCGCTGGATTATGTAAGCATCGGAGCCCTTTGCAGTAAAGAGAATATTGCGAGAAATGGAAAGATAGATACACTAGCGATAGTTATAAATCGAACCTGCTTTACAGGAACCAATCCCATCATAAAATACATTGGACCTAAGCCGAAGTAATAAGCATCTCGGTTGTCACGTATTCTTTTTCAATAAAATAATCGATAACCGCTTCTTTTAAGACGTGCTTTTGTTCCTTTTCATTCAGTGTGGGTAAAGGTTGAACCAAGGTGAAATGGGGCCAATTTTGATCATCCCGATGGGAAAACTCATAATAACCGCCTGGCGCAAGCAAGGTGCAAATTGCCACATGCATGAGGTCCATCTTTTCTTGTTTCGAATAGACTCTAAAGCCAAAACCGGCTTCGTTTAGGCCAATCAAATAAATTAATGCGGTTAAATCCAAATCCATTTCAAAGGTTGGTTTCAAGCATGCTATCAACTTCTGAAAACGTAATTCGGTATCAAAATCCATGGTACAAAGGTATGAAAGGATATGAAAAAAGGGGCCGAAGCCCCTTTTAAATTCTTATAAGGTATCAGTTAATTACTCAACGATTACTCGTTTTGTATATACTCCTTTGTTTGAAGTTACGGATACTATGTATAATCCGTGATTCATACCTGATACATTAAGCGAAGCAGAAGCTCCATTCACTGCAACAGACTGAACTAAACGACCATTTACATCATAGATTGCAACGCTTTGAATTTCTGATTTCGCAGAAACATTCAAGGCTGTTGTTGCCGGGTTTGGTGCGATAACGATTCCGTTCTCGTTTAATTCATCGATTCCAGCTGGACAATCTGTACAGCTTTCCCAACATACTACTGAAAACGCGGTATCTACAGAAACCGTTGCAGCACGGTTGGTATACCCTCCGTTAGTTACTGTACACGGCTCTCCACCTACGAAATTCTCTTGATCATTCCATCCATCTACCGTAAACTTGTATTCAATAGCGCCTGCTGAAATTGGAACTATGATTTCCCATACACCATCCATATCTACATCACCCATTGGAGTACATGCACCACACCATCCGTTGAAGGTACCGTTTAAGAATACACCTGCAGCAGTAGAACCTCCAGCAGCCACATAATCATTCATGTTTACACGGAATGTTACATCATTTGTACATGCATCACAACTGTTGAAACAAACTGGAGTCAATGTTATGTCTCCTGCAACAACATGGTAACGGTTGTAGAAACCATCATTGATTGGATCAATACATGCTTCTGTACCTGTAAAGTTCTCTTGGTCGTTCCAACCATCCACAGTAAACTTGTATTCAATGGCTCCAGGAGCAAGTGGTAAGGTAACTTCCCACATAGAACCTGTAGTATTTGTCATTGGATTACATGTACCACACCATCCGTTGAATGAACCATTCACGAATACACCATTTGCTGTATTACCACCATATTGTGCCATATCTACACGGAACGTTACGTTGTAATTTGCTACAGGGATTAATTGGGTGCGGTTGTATACAAATCTCCAGTATCCAGGACCAAAGTTAATATCTAACGTCATCGTATTTCCGCCGTTGCTTATATTTGCCATGTACACGATGGTGTCTGAGGCATTTAATGGCGTATTAATTTCAGCGCCATTAATTACTTTGGCTAAGCCCATGTGTGCTCCTAAACCAAAAACAGAAAGTGTGTTAGTTGTTCCGTCATACGCATAGGTAGCAGGAGAACCATTGTGTGGCGCCACCGGGGTTCCACATGACTCTGCAGGTACTCCTTGCCAAGTTTCCAGCCAAGTTTGACCGTCCATATAGTGCGTCATTGTCCCGTTCGCACTGAAAGTTATGGAATCGTCAAACAAACATGCACGAGTTGTTAAGTCTCCTACGGAGTTAGACCACCAAGAGATATCGCCCAAACCAGGACCAACGCCTAACGCTCCGGCCTGATTTGCCAGCTTCCACGTCCCTACAACTTGCGCGTTGAAAGCCATTGGAAGCAAAAGAAAGAGTAATAATTTTTTCATAACATTAAAATAATTTAAGGGTTGTATTGGGTAAATATAGTAATTTTTACAATAAGCCTAAAATAATTCAATAAATTTTGAAGTTATTTAAGAATCAAGTCGTTAGCAATGTTAACGAAATAAGACAGAACCGGTTTGAGTCCCTATGCTGTAATTGAATGTTCCGGGTTCGAATACCCAATCCCCTGCTTCATTCACAAACATTAGGTCTTCCTTGTTCAGCACAAACCGCACTTTTACGGTTTGTCCCGCAGGGATTTTAACCTTTTGAAAGCGCTTTAATTGTTCTCCTGCAGGTACGACACTCGCGAATTCATCGCCTACATACAATTGAACCACCTCATCAATTTCGCGATTGCTTTGATTGATTACATCCACGGTAATTTCCCAAGGGGCATTGTTATTAATTACCTCGGTGCTTTTTACATGTTCGTAACGTACTTCACCGTAATGCAACCCATATCCAAAAGGCCATTCCGGATTAAACGCAGCAAAATCGCCAACATTGGAGCGATCCACACTTCGGGGACGGTCATAAAACTCAATCACACCATCGTATTTCGGATACGTATATGGCAGTTTTCCACTGAAGTTTTTTTCACCCGATAATAACTCCACTAAGGCTTCCGCCCCATAATCGCCGGGTAAATAGCATTGAACAATGGCCCCGGCAGGATCAACAATATCGCGAATGATGCGAGGACGTCCCTCCACCAATACAATAATCACCTTTTTATGCTTGGCATAAGCCATTTTTGCTAATTCAAGTTGTTTGGAATCCAGGTGTAAACTGCGAATATCCCCGGGTTTTTCTGTACCGGGAAGTTCTCCTAAACAAAGGATCACCGTTTCTACCTCATCAAGCTTCTGGATATAGTCCTCAAGGGATACAAAGCGTGATTGCTCGACTTCCTTGTCTTTGTATAGTTCAAGTCCCTTTGAAAACAAGCATTGCGTTCCATATTTTTCCTGAAATGCTTGAACGATGGTCTTGCATCCTTTGGTGTTAAACGAGGTGTCCATTCCTTGCCAAGTATGAGACCACGCACCGTTTAGGTAAACCAGGTTGTCTGCACAGGGGCCAGCGACCAGAAACTTAGTATTTGCTTTCAAAGGCAAGATTCCATCATTCTTCAATAGCGTTATGGATTCCAAGGCGGCTTGTTTTGCTGCGGCTTTGTGTTCTGGTGAACCGAATGCGGTATATGAAGAAAGGCGTGGTTGCTGCTTATCAAATAATCCAACGGCTTCTTTTGTACGGTAGATCCGATTCACGGCATCGTTCAATCTATCAGTGGTAATGTTCTTCTCGTTTACGGATTGTAACATCAGTTCACAATAGGTTTTATAGTCTGGAGACAAGGGCACCATACTCATGTCAACGCCTGCATTAAAGGCTTGTTCGTAGGCTGTTTTCAAATTGGGGGCCACGCGATGTACCGTATGCAGCATGTTAAAATCTTCCCAATCTGACACGGCAAATCCCGGGAATTTCCATTCGTCTTTGAGGGTATGTTGAATTAAGGATTTATTGACGTGACCTGGAATCCCATTTACCGTTCCACTGTTAATCATTACCGTTTGAGCGCCGGCTTGAACGGCGGACTTAAAGGAAGGTAAATACAACTCCTTCATGTATTTATCGGGAATCCAAGCAGGGGTGCGATCACGTCCACTAGCAGCGGCGCTATACCCAACAAAGTGCTTCATACAAGAGAGCACATGTAGCGAATCAATTGCGCGCGGGTTCGTCCCTTGATATCCTTGAATAATTGCAGCGCCCATTTCCGAAACCAAATACGGATCTTCTCCCAAAGTCTCAAACGTTCTTGACCATAAGGGGTTCCTTCCTAAATCCAATACTGGAGAAAAATTCCAAGGTATACCGGATGCTCTGGTTTCATAAGCTGTAATTCGTCCAAACTCAACAGCCAAGCTTGGGTTCCATGTGGCGGCCAATCCAATTTCCTGAGGAAACAAGGTCGCTCCTTGGGTATAATTTACCCCGTGAATAGCATCTATGCCATAAAGTACCGGCACCTTAATTCTGCCCGAAGTATAGTACGCATGGATTGTTTGTGTAATTTCTTGCCATTGTTCCCTTGTAAGCGTATGCCAACTCACGTTGAGGATTGAACCTACTTTGTATTTAATAAGCGCCTCTGTTAGTTTATTCGTGTCTAGTTTGAGTGGAACCAGGGTTCGGCCTTGAGCATCCGTTTGTGCTACAGCATCCAAGGTAATTTGGCATGTTTGGCCAACCTTTTCTTCAAGGGTTAAATTCGAATGTGCAGAAACCGGTTCCTCTTTTGTGATTGCACATGAAGCCAAGGCACCAAGGCACAAAAAAAACAAGAGTTTTTTCATCGCACTCGTCTATTGAAAAACGCGTACATAATCCACGTACATCGTTTGTGGGAATTGTGTGGTTGCGTCTGGGCTTCCAGGCCAATTCCCCCCAACTGCAATGTTGAAAATAAAGAAGAATTTTTCTTGAAATTCAGCCAATTGTGCGGGGGTGGTACTCATGGAATTGTACACCGTATTATCTACTAACCAAGTAATACTGTTCGCATTCCATACGATGGAAAACACATGAAATTCGTCTGCAAAAATTCCTGAATTTAAGGTATAACTATCCCCAAATTGGGCGTGTGATCCGTTATCGCTCCAATGCGCCGTTCCATGAACAGTGCGGTCGTTATTTCCCGCTCCTCCTATCATTTCCATGATATCTATCTCTCCACAAGCGGGCCAACTAGCCGATGTAATATTATCTCCTAACATCCACAAGGCGGGCCAAATGCCTTGTCCTTTAGGCAATGCCGCACGAATGTCGATACGCCCATATTTCCAAGATTGAATACCTTGAGTTTTTATACGGCTCGAGGTAAAATTCTGTCCACCCATTGCTTCTTGTTTGGCAGTAATCTGAAGCACGCCTCCAGAAACCGTAGTGTTTTGACTGGTATAGTATTGAAGTTCATTGTTACCCCATCCCCAATTACCATTACCCGTTTCATGCACCCAATCCGCCGATAGCGCATTTCCGTTAAATTCATCGTTCCAAACTAAGGTATAACCATTATAGCTCATCGGGCTTGTTGGTCCACTGGTTGGGGCTCCTGTCCCCCCCATGTTAATATTGATCTCAAACACATCCGTTTCCGTAATAAAATGTTCCGATGTCGTATAGGCTACTGTTTTAACCGAATACTCACCGGATGTAGAATAGGTATGAGTTGCCACCCCTGCATTGGATTTTACCATGGATGAATCTCCATTTTCATAAAAAGTGAAAATGTAAAAGTTCGCTGAATCGGCAGTGGCCGTTACATCTACCGTTGCGGTATTAATATCGAGCGTCACCAAAAGATTCGTTGGAAGCACAATATCTTTTGGTATGTAATTGTCTTTTTGACAAGCCGCCAAAAGCAAAAATATGGGAAATAACATTCGTGAGTTTTTCATAATTCAATTATTCAGTTTTTAATTTCAAATACCAGTTTAGTCCACCCAAGTGATGACCGTATTGTAAGTACATCGTGGAGTCTGTCAATTCCAAAATACGATAGGTATTAACGCCCGTATAGAATCCAATAAACGCGCCGTTTGAAATCGTTATCGTGTTCTCTGCCCCTTCAACCAAATTCCAAGACTTATCCATTTGATTGGAATAAGGTGCAGTAAAGTCTGCTAGGTTTTCAAAAGAACCAGGAAAACTTGCGGCAATGGAATTATGAACATAAACATCACCGTTGGTGATCATATCAAACTTAAAGGCATTCAAGTGAAATACATATTTGTCGTTGTATAAACCGCATCCTGGTTTCTCATTTGCTCCAGCAGCCCACCATTCGGGTGTAGCACCCAAGGGACTTTCTGGATCTGGACCTACACCAAAGTGACCACTTAACACAGAATCAATCACCCAAGTTTTATATCCGGGGCCATTGGCACCACCGGTAAGTTTATTATAAAACGGATTGTCAAGCAAGGTTAGGTCAGTTTGAGCAATCACCACTTGCTGCGTGGATGAGCGGCTACCTCCTTTATTAAATACCGTTAAGGTAATGGTATAGGTTCCGGCGTACGGATACGTTGCAGAGACTTCAACCCCTTCTCCTTTCACCCCATTACCAAAATCCCAGCGACATACTAAATTTGGATTACTCGCGGTAAGCTCGATTATATTGGCGTTAGAATCCGAGGGTACGGCGGTAAAAACGGCATCTGTTTGACTTGGTGGGTCGCCCAAGGTTGGTCGTACTTTCTTACAGGCTAATAAGGCGGTAAAAGCCAAGAATAAAATAATTAGGTTGTTTTTCATAGTTACGCTATTAATATCCCGGGTTTTGTGGCCAACGACCTCCCGCTAAATCTATTTCTACCTGTGGAATTGGGAACACTTCATGTTTCCCTGCAATAAATCCTGGAATTGCTGTCGCCGCTTTACCGGTTCGAACTAAATCAAAAAAGCGATGTCCTTCACCAGATAATTCAAAGCGGCGCTCATTATAGATTTTGTCCAATGAATTTACCGAAACACCCGGAATCGAAACCCGCGATCTAATTTGATTTACATAAGTTTGAGCAATGGCTGTATTACCCAACTGATAATTCGCTTCGGCTGACATCAATAATACATCTGCATAGCGAATGACGCGATAATTCACTGGACTGGTTAAATCGTTATCGGGTAAGCCAATCTCTCCTTGGCGCTTAATGTATTTATTGTTGTAATATCCGGTGTGTCCCCCGGCACCAATAGCATAGGTAATGGCACTTGGATTGGGTTGTGCTGCGATAAAGGCATCAATGTCTAAGATAGTCGCAGCCCTTCTTGGATCTCCTGCTGGAAAGAAATCATACAGGTCTTTTGTTGGTAGATTATAACTGTTTCCATCTCCATATACAGGGCCACTGTACTGACGAATTCCGTGAAATCCAGGTGCGGCATTCCCCTCCAAGCAAACTAAACATCCATATCCACCCCCTTCTAAGCCGGAGTATTGAATATCAAAAACGGTTTCCGTATTATTTTCGTGGGCAACATCAAAAAGTTCTGTATATGACGGATGTAGGCTGTACAAACCGCTGTTAATTACATCATCAAACATCTCGTCTGCCTCGGTCCATTTGCTCTGATACAAATAAACCTTACCCAACAGGGCTTGAGCAGCACCTTTTGTGGCTCTTCCTTTTTGTGCCGCAACTGCGCTTAATACGGGGTAAGCTTCTTTGAGGTCTTTTTCTATTTGCGCGTACACCTCCGCTTTCGGTGATCGATCAATGGTTCGTACCTCTTCAATGCCAAGACGCTTGTCAATAACCAAGGGAACATCCCCAAAAAACTTTACCAATTCAAAGTAGTAATATGCCCTCAGAAATTTAGCTTCGGCAATGATATGAGCTTTTGCAGGAAAGTCAATATTGTCTTGGTTTTCCAATAAATAATTCGCCCTTGAAATTCCAACATAATTCCATCGGAAAACACTTCTTAAATCGTTGTTCACCCCACCATGTGTCATGGCATCGATTTGATGCAGGCCTTGCGAGTCGTTGGCGCTTTCTCCTCCAGCGATGGAGTTGTCAGAAGCGATTTCACCAATCCAAAGCGACATAAACGAAGTTTGCAACAGATCGTACGCGCCAACTAAGGCTCGTTCATAGTCTTCCGGAGTCTTAAAATAATTTTCAGCATCTTGGGTATACGGAGGGTCAACCGTGAGGAACTTTTTACATGAAAAAATACCAACCAATACAAGACCCAACATCAACAAACGTTTCATATTTTTCATCGATTAAAATTTAAATTGTAATCCAACCATTACTGTTTTCGCTTGAGGATATAATCCATAATCTACTCCTGCGGACAAGGCACTTGTTGAGCCTAAGTCTGGATCATAGCCCATATATTTTGTTAAGGTTACAAGGTTGTTCGCCGCCAAGTAAATGCGAAGTTGTTCCATTTTGATTTTACGCAACCAATCTTTAGAAAAAGCATACCCGACTTGTAGATTTCGCAAGCGTAGGAATGATCCGTCTTCCACATAAAATGAGGAAAACACATTGTTTCGTGTAGGCTCTGTGGTTTGACGTGGTACATCAAAGGAGCTTTCCTCCCCAACCCAGCGATCAATAACGTAGCTCATTTGATTTGCATACGGTTGTTGACGCTCATAATTTCGAATGATTTCGTTGCCAATAGATGCGTAAAAATTGGCAGAAACATCAAATCCTTTATAGCTTCCTGAAAGATTGAAGCCCATGGTAAAATCAGGAATTGCGGAGCCCAAATTGGTTTTATCGCTATCGTCTGTGAAGCTAATAACCCCATCCCCGTCTTGGTCTACAAAAATTAAATCTCCTGGCTTGGCGCCCTCTTGTACAACAGACGCATTATCTATTTCCTCCTGTGATTGATAGATTCCATTGGTTTGGTAGCCAAAGAAATATCCAATTTCGTATCCTTTCTCAAAACGTGTTGCCACATCGCCACCCACACTAAATGCAGCTCCAGGTAAATAGTCAACCCCTGTTGGAACCGCTGTAACCCGGTTGTTTACTGCTGTAAAATTCCAGTTTGCCTCATAGAGGAAATCTTTGGTGCGGTCTGACCGATACCCAAGCTCAAGTTCCCATCCCTTGTTCGATACATTGCCCGCATTAATTACCGGAGGATACCCTCCTGGGCCATAAGAACCCATTAACGCGGAAACGTCCGGCTGAAATAACAAATCGTAGGTGTTTTTTATAAAGTAATTGGTGGTAAAAGAGAGTTTCTTCCAAAAGGAAAGGTCTAAACCAATATTCAACTGTCGAGTAGTTTCCCATTTCAAATCTGGATTCGCTGGACGTCCAATTGCGACACCTTGCGTAATGACATCATCAAACACGTAAACCCCTTCGCCATTGAGTAATGCACGGTATGCGAAATTTGGAATTTGATCGTTTCCAGAAATCCCGTAGCTTACTCTCAGTTTACACAAGTCAATCGGCTTGAATGTAAAGAATTTCTCCTCTGAAATTAACCAGCCTGCAGACATGGACGGGAAGGTTCCAAAGCGGCTGTTTGGTCCAAATTTACTCGAGCCGTCTCTTCGTACCACTAAGGACACTAAGTACTTTTCCTTGAATCCATACTCAGCACGCATGAACGCAGATACCAGTCGCTCAGTAAATTCCCAAGACCCGGTATTGTTTAAATATCCGCCTTGAGTAGTATTGGCAGAAATATCCGCATAATTCAAATCATTATTTGGAATCCCATAAGCCACTCCGTTCAGCGATTTTCCATCCCGTTGAAAAATAGTAACTCCTGCCATTGCCTTTACTTGGTGATCCGTTTTAAACACTTGGTCATAATTCACAAAACCTTCATAAGACAAATCACTGAAGGTATTTCGTTCTTCATAAATCGCTGCCCCTCGGTCAATTTCAAAGCCTGGTGTAAGTTCTACTACAGGAGATTCTAATTGATCATTCAGGGCCGTGTTTGCGTATTTTCCGTCTCCATACCAAACGAGTGGAGAGAACACCTTTGAATCGACTAAAGAAACATTGTAATTAAATCGATTGGTTACGGTTAGGTAGGAAAGCGGCTTGTATACAAACTCTTCCTTGCCTACAAACTTTTGAGCTTGATTCCAATTGTATGTATTCATGATTTGAGCTACCGGGTTAATGATGTCGCTCACTTCTTCCATATAGGAATAATTCCCCAGAGGAGAAATAACAGGTTCGGTAGGGAAGGCGTTAATGGCATTGTATAATACGGAACCTATGCCGTTTTCAGGAAGGGTGTTTCGTCCTTCAGTTGAAAACAGAAGAACTGAATTCAGTTTCAACTTATCTGAAAGATCGGTAGAGAAATTTAGTCGTGCATTATATCGATCAAAATGGGACTTTGCGCCACCCACAATACCGTCTTGGTTAAAATATCCTAAACCAATGGAATAGCGCGTATTCAATGTACCTCCATTCAGAGACACATTATGACTTTGTACCGGCGAACGGGTGAATACTTGGTCTTGCCAATCTGTACCCCTTCCAACGTTTACATTATCGAAGGGCGCAGCTTGACCGCCCATCGCAAACATTTCATTTTTAATAACGGCATATTCATCCGCGTATAATAAGTCTAGTTTTTTTGAGGTTTCCTGCAGACCAAAATACCCATTGTACTCGATGGTTGGTTTTCGGTTTATTGATCCATTCTTTGTTTCAATAATTACCACACCATTTGCTGCTCTTACTCCATAAATGCCCGCCATGGCATCTTTTAGTACTGTAATCGATTTAATGTCAGACGGATTCAGTGCATTTAATCCTTGAGAATCATAAACAATTCCATCTACTAAAATTAAGGGGTCATTATCCCCGAAGGTGCCGAGTCCTCTGATTCGTATGTTTGCACTCCCGCCGGGGGAACCGGAATTTGTGGAAATATTCACCCCAGCCATCTGCCCTTGTAAGGCTTGATCCATGCGAGCCATATTCATTTTTTCAATGTCTTCTCCGTCGACTTTTGACGTTGCACCGGTAATGGTTTTGTTTTTTGCTTCGCCATATCCAATAACCGTGATTTCCTTTTTATCAGAAAACTCAGGCTTCATAACCAACGACAGGTTTTGATCTCCCGGTCCAACAAGTACCTCTTGGGTTTGATAACCATAAATAGCAATGGTAAATAGGGCACTTGCGGTATCCTTCAGTTGAATGGAAAATGTACCATCGTTTGCCGTTAATGCATTTGCTTTAGGTGATTTACACGTAATTTTCGCAAATCCAAGCGGTTCACTGACATCATTACGCACACTCCCAGAAACGGTTCTCATTTGAGAAAATCCAAAGGTTGCGACCATTAAAGCACCTAGTAAAAATCCTATTTTCATTTTTTTCATTTAAAGTTACTTTGTGGGGAGTTTCCTCCCCACGCACTAAGTAAAAACTAACCATTCAACCGTTTTCACAACAATTGAATGGTAAATATAAGTATATTATTGTCTTTTTTACAATATCTAAATAATTCCATTACATTTTGAAAACCCATTCGCTTTGTTCTAATCGTTCTAATTCATTTACTACATCAAAAGAAAAGAGCCTTGCGGGACGATGTTTAACATTGGTTTGTTTTTCGGTATGTTTTACGAGCGGAATGCCTTTAATTTTCTTTCTAAAATTTGCTTTATCCAATGGGATTCCGTTCACATACTCAAATAATTGCTGAAATTCGTTGAGGGTGAATTTTTCTGGAAGCAACTGAAAACAAATGGGTTCAATGGAAAGTTGTTTTTTTAACCGATCAAATGTCGCCTCTAAAATTTCATTGTGATCAAACGCTAAATCACCAACTTCCAATACGGGTTCCCATTTCACTTCATTCGCCCAAGAGGAGGCTTTAATCGAAAAGTCTTCAATTCTCACTAAAGCGAAATATGCGATTGTAATTACCCTGCCCTGTGGATGTCGCGAGGGGCTTCCAAAGGTATGGGCTTGATGCATTTGAATGTTAGTAAGCCCGGTTAGTTCACGAAGAATGCGTTCTGCGGCATTGGGTAAATCTTCGTCTGGGTAGACCAAGTCGCCTGGAATGGCCCAATAGTCTTTGTAGGGATCTACGGATCGCTTAATAAGTAGCGTTTTTATTTTTCCTTCGGAATATCCAAAAATTAAGCAGTCTACAGAAAATGCGGAACTGAAAAAATCAGAGACATCAATTTTATACATGGCCAGAGTTAGTGAGTAGTTTCAGCGCTATCTAGGTGAGTAATTCCCTGTTTTTTCAGCATTCGACTTACCGTCCACGCGAAAAAAGCGAGATACACAAAACAGAGCACTCCAATCCAATAGGAACTTTGAATACCTACAGACTTTACAGATCCGAGTGAAGCTTGCCATTGAGAGATAAATCCACCTCCCATAATCATCATAATCATTAGGCTAGAAGCCGCATTAGTTTTTTCATTCAGTCCTGCAATCCCTAGGGTAAAAATGCAAGGCCATAGGGTAGAGCAAAACAAGCCCACGGAAATAAATGCAAACACACTCACCATGCCGCTGGCAAAAATACCAACGATAAGGGCGCCGGCGCCTAGCAACGAGTAAACAATCAATTGTCTCACTGGATTTCCACCGGTAAATGCTTCGGCAACCATAAGAACAATCACTAAAAATAAATAGGGATAGAATTGAGATACATTATGGCCTGCGATATAATTTGCTAGCATAAAAATAGAAAACGCAAGAAATGGCAACAATATAGAAAGCCGTTGTTTTATGTCGGCTCCAACATTAAACGCTCCCGCAGCAGAGGCCCAACGACCAATCATCAAACTGCCCCAGAACAAGGAAACAAATGGCGTGATTTCGTGCTCGGCCTTTCCAAGCTTTAACTTCATGAATTCAGGGAGATTACTCGCCGTGGATACCTCTACCCCTACATATAGGAAAATGGCAATCATCGCCAAAATCACTTGTGGTTTTTTGGCCACAGCGAGGATTGATACACGCTCTGTTGAGGGTGTTCCTTCTTCTTCAATTTGATCTGGAACGTTTGAAAATTTAAAAAACAGCGCAGCTAAAACAAAGGTAGCACCGAGTACTAAATATGGGATTTTTACTGCTGAAAGCTCCAAGTTCGTGGAACCAGTACCGGCCATACCAAAAATCGCGAAGGAAACTAAAACAGGTCCGATCGTGGTGCCCACATTGTTAATACCTCCCGCCAAGCTTAATCGCAAATTACCCGTGGATGGGTCCCCCATATTGATGGCCAACGGGTTGGCTGCAATTTGTTGGAGCGCAAAGCCTATTCCAACGGTAAAGAGACCGGCAAGTAACAAGGGGAACGAAGACTGATTTGCCGCGGGGATGAACAACAAGGTTCCTAGGGCGGAAATCACTAACCCTAAGGCTAAACCATTACGATACCCTAAAATTTTAAGTAAGTCCTTTTTTAAAATGCCCGAAATCGCAAAATAAATCAGAGACCCCACCGTGTATGCAATATAAAATGCCACAGAAATCAACTGAGCTTTGTCTTGTTTTAAGTTGAGTGCCTTTTTAAAAACTGGGATCAAAATGTCGTTGCTCGAAGCAACAAATCCCCAAAAAAAGAAAATAATGATTAGGGCACCAAAGGCACTAAAGTTGGTTTTTTTCATGGTCAAAGTTTCGACCAAAATACAATTAAATTTGATTATCCAAGCTGTACCCCGGCTGTTTTTGTAATATCCACCATAAGTATGCGCTCAACCGAAGCAACAATCGCCGCAACATCAAAGCCACACGCAGCCCATAATTCTTCTTGGGTGCCATGGTGAATATACTCATCTGGAATACCTAAACGCACGACTTCGGCTTTATAGCCTCGATCAGCCATAAACTCCAATACCGCTGAACCAAACCCGCCCATTAAGCACCCATCTTCTACAGTAACGACCTTATCGAATTTGGTGAAAACCTCATGCAATAACATCTCGTCGAGTGGCTTAACAAAGCGCAAGTCGTAATGCGCCGGAGTAATTCCTGACTTGGTTAGGGTTTTAATGGCTTCCTGCGCAAAATTACCTGGGTGACCGATGGTCAAAATGGCAACGCCTTCCCCGGAGGAAACCCTTCTTCCTTTTCCCACTGGAATTTCTTCAAACGGTGTTTTCCAATCGGTCATGACACCATTCCCTCTTGGATAACGAATGGTAAATGGTCCTTGATTTTCAAGTTGGGCCGTATACATGAGATTGCGAAGCTCTTGCTCATTCATTGGAGCAGAGACAACCATGTTTGGTATGCACCGCATGTAGGCCAAATCATATGCGCCATGATGTGTTGCGCCATCTGCACCAACCAGACCTCCACGGTCTAAACAAAATACAACATTCAAATTTTGCAGGGCTACATCATGTAAAACTTGGTCAAAAGCCCGCTGCATAAAAGAAGAATAGATGTTGCAAAAAGGCAGCATTCCTTGCGTCGCTAAACCTGCGCTGAAAGTAACTGCGTGTTGTTCTGCAATCCCCACATCGAACGCTCGATCAGGCATAGCTTTCATCATAATATTCAGGGAACTGCCGCTAGGCATTGCCGGTGTAATTCCCATGATGTGTTTGTTACGTTCAGCTAATTCAACAATCGTGTGGCCAAAAACATCTTGATATTTAGGCGCTTCGGGACCAATGGGTACCACCTTCACGATTTCTCCTGTGTCCTTATTAAAAACACCTGGAGCATGCCATTTTGTTGGATTCCCCTCTTCGGAAAACTTATATCCTGCGCCCTTTTTCGTGAGACAATGAAGAATTTTAGGCCCGGGAATGTCTTTTAAATCTTCCAGTACTTTAACCAATCCTTCTACGTCATGACCATCTACAGGGCCGAAATATCTAAAATTTAGCGATTCAAACAAATTCGATTGGTTGAGCAGGGTACTTTTGAGCGCATGAGAAACCTTGGACGCAATTTTTTGTGCGTCAGGACCAAATTTCGAAATCACTCCAAGCCAATTCCAAACCTCATCCTTTACTTTGTTGTAGGTATGAGAGGTAGTGATGTCGGTGAGATACTCTTTCAATGCCCCCACATTTGGGTCAATCGACATGCAATTATCGTTGAGGATTACCAGTAAATTCGCATCCTTTTCGAAGCCTGCGTGATTTAATCCTTCGAAGGCTAAGCCAGCAGTCATTGCCCCGTCTCCAATCACCGCAATGTGGTGTTTGTTCAGGTCTCCTTTTGCTCTATTCGCAACGGCCATTCCCAGCGCTGCAGAAATCGATGTGGATGAGTGCCCCACCCCAAAAGTATCGTATTCACTTTCCGACCGTTTTGGAAAACCAGAAATCCCTCCTTTTAATCGGTTGGTATGAAACTGCGCCCTTCTTCCTGTTAAAATTTTATGACCGTAGGCTTGGTGCCCGACATCCCATACCAATTGGTCTTCTGGAGTATTGAACACATAATGAAGCGCTACGGTTAGCTCAACTACACCCAAACTGGCGCCAAAATGGCTATTCCCGATTTCGGAAATTACATCCACAATGTACTGCCTTAACTCACTGGAAACTTGAGGCAAGTCAGTTTTGGTGAATTGAGACCTAAGATCCTCGGGAATATTTATTTTGGATAGGAATGGACCTGGTTTGTATGTACTGCTCATTTAAACAAAATTAACTATAATTTTTTAAAACAAGAAGGCCTGAAATATGTTCAGAGAGATGAGGTGTTGCGCGTTTAAAAATTGTATTTTTGCACCCAGAAAAACAGACTTGAAAACACTGAGACCGTTTATTCAATTTACAAAATTTCGCCTATCTTTTTTGGTGATAATTTCGGCTTTGTCGGGATATTTATTAGTAGGCGGTGGAAATGCTGCCATCATATTCAACTTATTATTGGGAGGCTTTTTAATTACCGCAGCCTCAAACGGCGTAAACCAATTGCTTGAGATGAAGCAAGATGCGTTGATGAATCGAACAAAAAGTAGGCCTTTAATTACCGGAGAACTCACAAAAAACACAGGAATTGTGATTTCTGTAATTTGCCTGGTGCTAGGTTCTTCACTGTTGTGGTTCGTGAATTTAAACAGCCTCTTATTGGGTCTTGGCGCTTTTATATCGTATGCCTTTATTTACACGCCTCTCAAGGGAAAAACTGCATGGGCTGTTTTTGTAGGCGCTATTCCGGGGGCTATTCCTCCGATGTTAGGGGCGATTGCGCACACCGAAAGCTTTAGTTTTGTTCCCGGACTTTTATTTTTCATTCAATTCATGTGGCAATTCCCACATTTTTGGGCGATTGCTTGGGTCACCCATGAAGACTATCAACGGGCAGGGTATTTTTTATTGCCATCAAAAACCGGGAAATCTAAGCAATCGGCATACTTGATTTCTCTCTATTCTCTGGTCCTCATCCCCATAAGCCTCATTCCATGGTTGTTGGGCATAACCAATCATGTTTCCCTATTCATCGTTGGAATATTTGGGGTTTGGTTTTATTTTCTGTCGTATCGCTTGTACACCACCTGTGAAGATAGCGATGCCAAAAAACTTATGTTCGCTTCGTTTGTTTATTTACCGATCATACAGTTTGCGTATGTGTTTACTAAACTAGATTCTGTTATTCAAAATTTAATTAGCCATGGATTATTCTAAAGAATTAAGCCCGGAGATTCGGGAGAAAATGAAAAAAAATCTCGTTTATGTAGGGATTTTTGCCGTAGTAATGTTCTTTGCAGGGCTAACCTCTGCCTATTATGTAAACATGGGTGGTGGGTTTTGGCTCACATACCCTATGCCCAACGGATTTTACTTAAGCACCCTGTTTATTGGACTTAGTTCGCTCTTCTACATCTTGGGCATTCGTTCCATAAAGCAAGGAAAAACGGGGGCGCTCAAACTCAATATGGGCTTAACCTTTGCATTCGGATTGCTCTTTGTTACTTTTCAATTTATTGGATATCGTCAGCTTATCAATCGAGGCATTTATAATCCTTCCATGTTCTGGACCTACCCGGAAATATTAGTGAATGATGGCCGATATGGAGATACGATTACAGCAACATTTAAGAACAAACCGATTCGTGTCGACGGAAATCAATTCAGCATTGCTAACCGTCCAATGACAGATGCAGAATTTAAAGATTTTCAAGCGTATCTAAAAAATTATGCCTTACCTGAACAGGTCATTTTTAGCAGACAACAAACCCCGCTTTCCGCTGTTCCTTCCTCTAAATATACGCTGTACATAAACAACGAGGAGCTACTCATTAAGGATGGTAAGTTTTATACCAATGATTCTACTGTCATGTCTCACACTGACGAAATTAGGCTTTGTAAAGTAGCCATGAACGTGGTTCTTGGCCGTGGACAATTTATGATCAAGGGGCAATACGGTAAAGACTTTGCTGTAAACCTAAAAGGGAAAACGTTGAGTTATAAAGATGGAAATTTCTGGATTAACGGCCGCATCCTCAGTGAAAGCGCGCAATTAAATGCTCGCGAAACCTCCGACAATGCCAGTGCCTTTTTGTACGTAATCACCTTTGCACACCTCTTGCATGTGTTGGGGGCACTGATCTATTTAATTGTAATGGTAAAAAACTCGTTAACAGGAGTTTACAATCAAAACAATCACTTATCACTCCGCTTGGGTTCTCTTTTCTGGCATTTTTTAGGCATATTGTGGGTCTATTTGTTCCTGTTTTTCAATTTTATTCATTAAACTTGCAGAAAATTTAACACAATGGCAGGTCATTCCGCAGCACTTGATTCAAAGACATTATGGGGTGGGAAAATATCCCCGTTTTCAACAAGTTATGGAAAACTAATGATGTGGTTTTTCTTGGTTTCTGATGCATTAACGTTTGGGGGCTTATTGATTTCTTACGGATTTACCCGTCATGATTGTTTGGAGGCTTGGCCAATTGGTGAAGAAACCTTTAATTCTATGCCGTTTCTTGGGCATGGTTTTCCACTTCTGTATGTGGCCTTAATGACCTTTATTTTAATTATTTCCTCAGTAACGATGGTATTAGCGGTGGAGGCCGGTCATCGAATGGACCGCAAGGGAGTGACCAAATGGATGATAGCAACGATTATTGGTGGTTTCTTCTTTGTTGGGTCACAAGGGTGGGAATGGTACCACTTCATTCACGGATCTGAGTTTGGTAAGATCGAATTAGCAGATGGTTCAATTGCAATCGTAAAGGGGCATTTCGGTGAAATCAAGAACTTTACTGTAACTGAGGCTGGGCATCATCACAAGACAGGGGATGTTGTAACAGAAGACCTGATGCATACCTTTCAACATGCCGCAGCAGCAGGTGACATCACCAATGGTATAATTACCTTACATGATGGTTCAAAAGCTACCATCAACAAAGAAAAAGATCACGAGTTAACCTTGATCATAAAGAAAAGTGGAAAGGTAAACAAAGCAACAAAAGAAAAACGTGTGATCCGTGGTGCGAGTGCTACCAAGCAATATTACGAAGCGTTGTATTCTGGCGAAGCGAACCGTGTGATCTATGGCGCGAACTTGAAACAAAACGAATACGGCCCACAACAGTATGCGCAGTTCTTTTTCTTTATAACTGGGTTTCACGGATTTCACGTATTCTCTGGAGTGGTAATTAACATCATCATATGCTTGGGCGTAGTCGCTGGAACTTACCACAAAAGAGGTCACTATGAAATGGTTGAAAAAACCGGTTTATATTGGCACTTTGTAGACCTTGTTTGGGTCTTCGTATTTACATTCTTTTACCTGATTTAATTTCGAGATATGGAACGCGACGATTTAATTGAATACTCTTTAGACACTCACCACGACGAGGAAAAAGGCAAAGAAATTCGCAAGAAAATCTATAAGGTTACGATTCTTCTTACCCTCGTAACCATTGTTGAAGTTCTCTTAGGTGCTGTTATTAAGCAAGATGCTTCAATTTGGCCATTAATCAAATGGACTTTTTTGATTCTTACCATATTGAAGGCGGGTTATATCGTTATGGTGTTTATGCACCTTGGGGATGAACGCAAATGGTTGCGTTATGTAATTCTTGTTCCTTATTTTATTTTCATTCTTTACTTGATTTTCATTGCCCTTTGGGAAGCCACAGCAATTAAATCCGTCTTGACCTATTTTTCTTAATCTCGAATGAGCAATACCATAAAGCTAAGGAAAGTTTTAGGATTCCTTTTGGTATTTGGCCCGGCATTATTCCTAATCCTTATTTCTACCCGTGGGTGTAAGCACAAGTTTCAAACCCTAGATGATTATGGCCAGGTAACGGCTTATACGTTTACGGATAGCTATGGAAAAACGCACCATGCGAAAGAATTCCAAGGTGAAATAATACTCATCACCACGATCCAAAAAACCTGTCCTTGGGAGTGTTCGGTGTCGTTCTGGCGCTTAAATCAGATTGTATATCAACACATTCGTAAAAACAGTCATAAAAAACTTAAGCGTGTACGCATTATATCTTTCGTTACCGACGGAAAAGGAAAGCCCGCAAAAAACATTGCTATGGTTCGACAAATGATGGAACGTGAAGTAGAGGGGTATGATCCAAAACTTTGGATTGTTGCAACAGGCGATGTACGAAGTATTTACGACATCGAAAACAATAATCAAACCCTGTTACAAACAGGAAATCAATTCTACGGAGGGGAAGCGTTTCAGGAGCTCATGCTATTAACCGATAAACAAAATCATTTACGCATGGTGTTAAAGGGCAACCAAGAAGGACTCATTCGAAGAATGAAAGAAAGTATCGCTTTATTATTGAAACAGTATGATAAGGATCGGGCTATACGTAAGTAGCATCTTACTCTTCTTTGTTATTCAGGGCTGTTCAGAATCACCGAAACTTCCATATCTAGGAAACGCGGATGTGGAATATACAGAAAAGGATGGTGTGGTAGTGGCCGACACCGTATATCCTAAAATTCCGTCCTTCACGTTTAAGAATCAAGCCGGCAAGCAGGTAACTGAAAAAAACTATCGAGGTAAATTGTGGGTGGTTGAATTCTTTTTTACTTCTTGTCCGACGATTTGTCCAGTTATGACCAAGCAATTAAAGCGCCTTCACACGCAACTAGACCAAAAAATGCATCGTGAAATTCAGTTCCTTTCATTCTCCATAGACCCATCCAAAGACACCCCTTCCGTACTATTTAACTACCAAAAAAAGAATCACATCCAGTTTAAAAATTGGGACTTATTGACGGGTAATGAGGCCGAAACGCATCGCCTTGGCATACAACACTTTTTAACGTTTGCAGGAAAAGATGATCAGTCTGCCGGTGGTTATGCTCATTCAGGGTCCTTTACCCTGGTTGATGCGCAAGGATACGTGCGTGGAGTCTATGCGGTAACCAATTTTGATTTATCTGTAAATGAACAAGAATTCAATCGAATGGTTAAAGAAATAAATATACTTTATGATGAACACATTAGCGCCCCATAAAATCGCGACCTACAGAAAACTAATCATCGCAGTATCTATTGTAATTCCGTTAGTCGTAGGCGCATTGTTTCGGATTCGAATCCCTGGGGATTTATCGTTCCTTCCTCCCATTTACGCAGGATTCAATGCGGCGACTGCATTGCTTTTAATCTTAGCCCTTGTTATGGTTAAACAAGGAAACATAACCTTACATCGCTTTTTTGTACGGCTTGCATTAATGTTATCTCTATTGTTTCTCGTGTGCTATGTGGCTTATCATTTAACCTCTGACCCCACATTCTACGGAGACTTAAACCACGATGGAACCCTTACCTCACTAGAAAAGGATGCGGCAGGAAGTATGCGTTCGATGTACTACATCACCCTAATTAGCCATATCGGACTCAGTATGGTGGTGATCCCCATGGTATTATTTGCTTATTTATATGCGTGGTCTGGTGATTTTGTTAAGCATAAACGCCTCGTGAAATTTGCGTATCCCATCTGGTTATATGTTGCAATTACAGGAGTTGTAGTCTATTGGATGATTTCACCCTATTATGGATAACATCATTTAATTTTTACTTCTACCCTGCGGTTTGCTTCTTTTTGTTCCTCAGATTCAGGATTAGCGAACATTGGTTTTGTATTTCCAAAACCTACGGCGGAAAGTCTTTCCGGCTCGATTCCACAAGAAATTAAATAGTCTACAATTCTCTTAGCACGTTTCTTTGACAAGCGTTGCGAACTTAGGGAATTTCCACCTTCGTCATTCACATGTCCTTGAACCTCGATAGAAATCCCTGGGTTTAGCAATAAAAAGTCTTTCAGTCGTTTCAATCGCGGCATAGACTCTTCTAAAATAATGGCCAGGCCTCCCGCGAAATAAATATCGTCCAATTTCGTAATGGCACCATGCGTTATCGGGGCAAGATAAATGGTATCATGTTGGGTAGTTGAGGAGATCGGATGATTAAAAATATCTCGAGAATAATATCCTTCTGCATCAATTCTCATTGTAGCTTTTAACTTGCGCTGGTTATTTACCAAAATATCTGAGCCACGATAAGAGCCATCAATAAGGCTAGAGGCAACTAGGGATAATTTAGCAATTACTGGAAATCCTGTTATTTCATCTCTAAAATGTACGCCGTATACAGGAGCACTGCGGTTGTATGCAAGGTTCAAGAGCAAGGAGTCTTTAAACACCTTACCATCACTTGTTAGAGGGGTATAATTTAACGTTAACTCTATAAGTGGCGCTTTGCCCTTATTTACATACAATGCAAAATAGTAGTTTTTGTCTGCTGAGCAGGAGTAGGTTGGGAAAAGCGAATCTCGAGTGCCTCTGTGTTCACATGAAACAAGTATGGCTTTTTGGGAAGAAATGGAAGAACAATCGTCGGTTGCATTGGTTTCAAAGATGAATAAGATCAAGGAATCCATTGAGGAACTGAGCGCTAAACTCATTTGACCGTTGTGAATAGGATTGAACTGCAACCAAATCAAATTGTTCGAGGATACCGGCAAATCACAATAGGATTGAATTCCGCTTTTATCTTTGCCTATTTTACCTTTAAACTTTAATTGGTAGGAGACATTAGGGCTAATAGATACATTTCCGGAGCACAACGCATAGTCCTTTTGGGCAAAAATCCCATGCAAACTAGATATAACCAAACAGAGACTAAATAGCTTTTTCAACACCCATCATTTCGGGTATTAACGAGTTATTCTAAAATAAGTTTCAATGTGCCCGCCATCTGCGTTCGAAGCACCAAGTGGGTGGCGGTGTAATAAATGTTATTTAGCGATATCGTAGATATTCGGCCATTCATTTTGACTCCATCCGTTAAGGTTTGATTAAGCGACGCATTAATTTCTTTCTTCACATCCTCCATCATCGGCTCATAATTAAATTTACCCTGTTCCTCCACTAGTTCATTGATTTTAGAATTAAAAAACCACTTTGCGGATTTCAGGAGTACGCTTTTTGTTTTCACATCAAAATCTACATTGGTGAGTTCAATTTGCTTTAAAGAGTCGTTCAACACCGGTGTTGCCAATAAATAAATAACCCCACGTTTTGAACCAGAGAACTGCGTCCTTAGGATGATGCGATTATCCGCTGAACCAGAAACTGAAATATCATCGATAATGATTTTTTTACGTTTGATTTCGAATACCTCGCCTTTAAATGAAGCCCTTATGAAATTAGTGAGTGAATCGTACCCTAAAATCACATCGAGCCCAAAATTTAACCCGTTATCCGCCTTATCCTTCGTTAAATTCGGAAGAGCAGAGGGGATGATTTGCGGTTTCTCTGTTGAGAACGTCGGAGACACATCAATATTAAAATTAAAACTTGCCTTTTTACCGTTAAACTTAAGTTCACTTAGCGCCAGGGAGGAGGGTGCAAGACTTAAATACCCATAGCCAGGGATTTCAGTAGGTTCTTGCAACAACTTCCAAGATTCTTTAGCCGTAGATTTAATATCAATTGCACTAAACTGCTTATCTATCTCACGCTCGAGAATCTTCAGTTGTTTGGTAATTTCCTTTTCCACATCGGTAGTGACATCGATATTAGCAATGGTGAGTTCACAGGGGTCTAAGAGCTCGAATTTTTGCAAATTGGTGGTGGTTTTAAATGAATAATCCGAATTAACTTTTACCGCAGTGCTGTATTTCAAACTGAATTTACGCATCGGTTCATTTTCTCCACAGCTCAAATAAACTCTTGGTAAGATACACGCCCCTTTTTCATCCGTTAGGGTTTGACATTTCGGGCAATAATTTAGTTTAAGTTTTAATTGTCCCCCAACTTCATACCCGATTTTATTCCCTGAACCAGAAAACTTAATGTCGTCACGTTTAACGGTATACGCAGTGCTTAATCCTTCGCACTGTTCGTTTTTACCCGAATAAGATTTTGGGATTTCCTTTTCAGCCGCTTTTAAATAACTGCTTAAATCAAGTTCAACAGGGATGGTAATGGCGGAGACCTGTTTGTTCAGTGCGGGATAGGGCTCAACAAAATTAGCAGGAACAGCTGTTTCAATAGATTTGCAAGAGACCAAGATCCCTCCTAGGATTAGCGTTAAGAATATCGTTTTCATTCGGTTATTTTTTTTAATACCACATGCTGATTAAACTCGAGATTATAGGTGTTTAATCCATAAACCGAGCCCTCTGATTCTTCAATTATTTGGGATGTATTCACGGGCGTCAAGCCCCCCCAAAGAGATTAAATTCAAGGTCACCGTTTGATTGCCGGCAAAGCACACTACTCATATAAGTGTTTGACTTATCTCTGTCTTCCGTGCTATAAAAATCAATTAAACAATCCCCAAATAATCGCATGGGAATGAACACCCCATCGCCTTCATTCAAGACCAATCCCTCCGGGTTCAATTCAATATGGTATTTCTTTTCAAGATACCCGAGTTTATCCTTTTCTCCATAGGTCATATAATACGTCCAGACGGAATCTTTTTTAATTTCAAGGATTGACAAGCGCACGAGCACCGTTGAAAACGGAGTAGATTCTTTACCGTATAATTCCATGGTGCCTTGATAAGAACCAGACCACGACCCAGGTAATCCTTGTGCAAAAAAATTAGCACAAAAATATTGGATGAAAATAATAACTAAATGGCGCATAAAAAATCCCGCTGTTGCGGGATTAAATTTAATTCATTTTTGCTTTTAATCCGCGATCCAAGGCATCTAAAAACTCTTCCGTATGCACGTAGTGTTCGCCATGGTTTACCTTATTTCCATGTATACACACCGCTAAATCTTTGGTCATAATGCCAGATTCCACTGTTTCTATACAAACACGCTCTAAGGTCTCACAAAAATCGATTAATGCCTGATTTCCATCTAATTTCCCGCGAAACGCTAGCCCTCTAGTCCAGGCAAAAATTGAAGCAATTGGATTCGTAGAAGTTTTCTTACCCGCTTGATGGTCTCTATAGTGTCGCGTTACGGTGCCATGAGCCGCTTCGGATTCCATAATTTCTCCGTCTGGGGTAATTAATACCGAGGTCATCAATCCGAGGGACCCAAATCCTTGAGCCACAGTATCCGACTGAACGTCGCCGTCATAATTTTTACATGCCCAAACAAAATTACCGTGCCATTTTAAGGCAGAAGCCACCATGTCATCAATTAATCGGTGTTCATAAACGATCCCAGCAGCTTCAAATGATGATTTAAATTCCGCTTGATAAATTTCCTCGAAAATATCCTTGAATCGGCCATCATATTTCTTTAAAATCGTGTTTTTGGTAGAAAGATATAAGGGCCATTTTTTACTCAATGCCATATTGAAACAGCTACTCGCAAAACCGCGAATGGAATCATCCGTATTATACATCGCCATTCCTACGCCATCTCCTTTGAAATTATACACCTCAAATTGCTGCACTTCACCCCCATCCTCCGGAGTAAAGGTCATCGTAAGTTTTCCTTTGCCTTTAAATACAGCGTCTGTTGCGCGGTATTGATCACCAAAGGCGTGACGACCAACAATAATTGGTGCAGTCCAATTTGTAACTAAGCGTGGGACATTTTGCATTACAATTGGCTCTCTAAAAACCGTTCCATCCAGGATGTTACGAATGGTTCCATTTGGAGATTTCCACATGGACTTTAAATTAAATTCTTTAACCCGAGCTTCATCTGGTGTTATCGTAGCGCACTTAATTCCTACTTGATATTTCTTAATTGCTTCCGCAGCATCAATCGTAATTTGATCGTTGGTTTCATCACGTTTTTCAATTCCTAAATCATAATACTTAATATCTACATCCAAATATGGAAGGATAAGTTTATCTTTTATAAATTTCCAGATGATGCGAGTCATTTCATCTCCATCCAATTCAACCACTGGATTCGCTACGTTTATTTTTGACATGGTCTGTTTTTTTTTAAGGGTGTAAAGGTAATAATTGTTATAGAATTAATCCATGGAACCAATCATCTTGGATGGATCCACATAAACATCATATTCTTCCGAGGTCACATGGCCTAAGGATACCGCCGCATCTTTAAGTGTAGTTCCGTTCTTGTGCGCATATTTTGCAATCTCAGCCGCTTTATAATATCCGATTTTAGTATTCAAGGCAGTAACTAACATCAGTGAATTATTTAAGTGCTTTTTGATTTCCGGTAAATTTGGCTCAATCCCTATCGCACATTTATCGGCGAACGAAACGCAGGCATCTCCAATTAATCGTGCTGACTGTAATACATTTGCCGCAATAACTGGTTTAAATACATTCAGTTCAAAATGACCGTTAGAACCGCCGATAGAGACCGTTACGTCGTTACCAATGACTTGGGCACACACCATAGTTAGTGCTTCGGGTTGTGTTGGATTTACTTTACCCGGCATAATGGATGATCCTGGCTCATTATCTGGTATAATCAGTTCTCCGATTCCACAACGCGGACCAGAAGATAACATTCGAATATCGTTAGCGATTTTCATCAAAGCAACGGCTGATCTTTTTAACGCGCCTGATAACTCAACCATCGCATCATGAGCTGCTAGGGCCTCAAATTTATTTTTTGCAGTTACAAATGGAAGTCCCGTAAATTCGGCAATTTTCTGCGCTACCAACACATCGTACCCAGAAGGAGTATTCAATCCTGTGCCCACCGCTGTTCCTCCCAGAGCAAGTTCTGAAACGGCTTCCAATGCATTATTAAGACAACGAATGGAATAATCAATTTGCGCTACATAACCACTAAATTCTTGACCAAGGGTTAAGGGTGTCGCATCCATAAAATGTGTTCGGCCAGTTTTAACGATATCTTTAAAGGCTTTCGCTTTTTGATCCAAAATTTCTCGTAAATGGGTCATTCCCGGAATGGTAACCTCTACCGTTTGTTTATACGCGGCGATGTGCATGGCCGTTGGATAAGTGTCATTGGATGATTGCGATTTATTCACATCATCGTTCGGATTAAGCGCTTTAACCTCATCAAGCAAAGAACCCCCGGTTAACACATGGCCACGGTTGGCAATCACTTCATTACAGTTCATGTTCGATTGAGTTCCAGAACCGGTTTGCCAAATGACCAAAGGGAACTCCCCATCATGTATTCCGGTAAGCATCTCATCACAAACCGTTGCAATTAAATCTCTTTTTTCTACGGATAGCACCCCTAATTCACAATTCGCATGAGCCGCTGCTTTCTTTAAGTAAGCAAAAGCATAAATGATTTCTTTCGGCATGGAACCTTCGGGTCCAATTTTAAAGTTATTTCGAGAGCGTTCGGTTTGTGCTCCCCAATATTTGGAGGCAGGAACCTGAACCTCTCCCATCGTGTCTTTTTCAATTCTAAATTCCATTGGGTTTGTTTTTGTAAATAATAATTGTTTACCTTTGTAATTGAATACAAATTTACAAGATGATCAGCACATTCGGCATTGTTTTATTCCTTTTAATTTTCGGAATGGCATTTTGGTTACTATTATTCCTTTTGGGATTTATTGTTCCTTTTTGGATCACAATCGATATTTTTGAGCGACTTCGTCCAAAGCGTATTTTAGACGATAAAAAATAATATAAGCCCGAAAGGGCTTTTTTTATGGGGCACCCGATCGGTGCTGAAAAAAACTGTTGGACCTTGGAACTTTATTCACCTTCCTGGTGTTTTAACTTAAATACTTCTCTATGTCGCGAACAGGTTTTGTTTTCACCCCATTCGAAGCTCCAGAGCAATCCGACTTTGATAAGTTGTTTGATATTTTCAGCGAACTGATCACCCATACCTCTGGTGATGTGGAAGAAGCATTAGATTGGTTAAAAATTCTGGACCAAGAATACTCTTTGACCAGCGAAAAATATACCTTGGATGATTTTATTGAAGACCTCAAGAAAAAGGGGTATTTGCGAGAAGAACTTCAGCCTGACGGACAAGGTCAATTGTCCATCACCGCAAAAACAGAGCGTGTGTTGCGAAAAAATGCCATGGAACAGATTTTTGGAAAAATCAGAAAAAGTGGGGTTGGAAACCATACGTCTAAAAAAAGCGGGCAAGGCGATGAATTAACAGGAGAGTTTCGTGATTTTGAATTTGGAGACACCCTTGAACATATTTCGGTCACTGAAAGTTTAAAAAACGCACAAATTAACCACGGAATTGATGACTTTCAATTAACCCAAAGAGATTTGGTCATTGAAGATACGCATCATAAATCTCAAATGAGCACGGTGTTAATGATTGATATAAGCCACAGTATGATTCTGTATGGGGAAGATCGAATTACCCCAGCAAAAAAAGTGGCTATGGCCCTAGCAGAATTAATCACTACTTCCTACCCAAAAGACACCTTAGATGTGATCGTTTTTGGCGATGATGCTTGGCCAATAAAAATTAAAGACCTTCCGTATTTAAATGTAGGGCCTTATCACACTAATACCGTAGCGGGGCTGGAGCTTTCTATGGATATTTTGAGAAGAAAAAGAAACACGAACAAGCAAATTTTCATGATTACCGATGGTAAGCCAAGTTGTTTGCGCCTACCCGACGGGCAGTATTATAAAAACAGTAACGGTCTCGATCAAATGATTGTTGAAAAATGTTATAACATGGCTGCACAGGCCAGAAAAATGCACATTCCAATCACCACATTTATGATTGCACAAGACCCCTACTTGCAATCTTTTATCGAAGAATTCACCAAGTCCAACAAAGGGAAAGCATTTTATACGGGGTTAAAAGGGCTCGGTGAAATGATTTTTCATGATTACGAAACAAACAGAAAAAAACGAATTAACTAAAGGTATGCATACAACCATCAAGACACTTGGAGCATTAAAAGCTGCTGACTACACACCTAAAACGATTAAAAACGAATTGCGCGATAATTTAATTGCAGCATTGAAATCTGGTGAACAGATTTTTCCCCAGGTGCACGGATACGAACAGACCGTGATCCCGCAATTGGAACGGGCAATCCTATCAAAACACAACATCAATTTGCTAGGCCTCCGGGGACAGGGCAAAACACGAATTGCGCGCTTGATGCTGAATTTATTGGATGAATATATCCCTGTGGTGGCGGGAAGTGAAATGAACGATGACCCCCTAAACCCCATCAGCCGATATGCGATTGATTTAATTGAAGAAAAAGGGGACGACACCCCAATCTTTTGGTTACATCGTTCTGAACGATTCTTTGAAAAGCTTGCCACTCCAGATGTTACCATCGCAGATTTAATCGGTGATATCGACCCCATCAAGGCGGCCAACTTAAAACTAAATTATTCGGATGAACGCGTGCTCCACTATGGCATGATTCCCCGTGCGAATCGTTGCATCTTCATCATCAACGAATTACCGGACCTTCAAGCGCGGATACAAGTCGCTCTATTTAACATTCTTGAAGAGGGAGACATTCAGATTAGGGGATTTAAATTACGACTTCCCTTGGATCTTCAGTTCATATTCACGGCAAATCCGGAGGATTACACCAATCGGGGCAGCATCGTTACTCCCTTGAAGGACCGAATCGGCTCACAAATCCTGACACACTATGCGCCAGACATCAAAACCGCGAAGCAAATCACGCAACAAGAAGCTGAAAAATTAGAAACTCGACATTGTTCTGTGTATGTGCCAGAATTAGCCAAGGATATTTTGGAACAAGTTGCCTTTGAGGCCCGGACTAGTGAGTATATTGATGCGAAAAGTGGGGTCAGTGCCCGGATGAGCATCACCGCGTATGAGAACTTAATCAGTACCGCTGAGCGCCGAGCGATTCTCAATAACGAGCAAAAAACTACCGTTCGCTTTAGCGACTTATTAGGCATGATTCCGTCCATCACTGGAAAAGTAGAATTGGTTTATGAAGGCGAACAAGAAGGGTCTTCCTTCGTTGCTCACCATTTAATCAGCGAAGCCATAAAAACACTTTTCTTAACCTATTTTCCAAAAATTGAAAAATTGAAAAAACAGGAAGAGGATACCCCGTATGACGAGGTCCTTACTTGGTTTTTCGAAGCAAACTCGTTTGAATTGTCTGATGAAGCCGCGGAAAGTGACTATTTAGGTGCATTGAATGCGATTGAACCTCTAAAAGCGCTTATACAAAAATACCAACCTCGAGTTGCTGCAATTGACATGCCTTTCTTAATGGAATTTGTACTCTGGGCCCTTGTGGAATTCAAACAACTCTCCAAGCGAAGAACCGCTGATGGACTGTCAATTAATGACATTTATGATCAAATGATTAAAGGACTATAGGCGCTTTGCGTTGAAAGTCAGCGGAAGGGCCCTTACTTATTGAGCCAAACCAAAGATACTTCCGTTGGCGTTTGCAAGCGCTCAGCAAGTTTATAGTAACGTTCGGAGAGTGTGGAAAGAAAATCTTGTGCCTTATTTCCTTCGCCGTTCAATCCACTCAAGCGATCAATTCCCCAGGTTTTAACCAAATGATCAATGATTGCGGCATAATCATAACTTGTATATACGCCTATTTTTTGGGTGATATTCACATAATTAACATAATGTTGATTCGACGTACCTGAATCCATTAGATTTGCGGGCATTATGATTTTATTTTTCATCATCGTGACAAATGCTTGAATTCCCCCATTGGGGTCTGCGTCAAAAATCTTCCCCATGAAGTACTTGTAGGCTTTTTCATGCAATGCCTCTTCACCTGCAATCACATTGCATATTTTTGCCAAGGCAGTTTCACCTACTTTATAAGCAAGTTTACCCGTGTTCATGTGTGTAATTTTGGTAGCTCGCTCTTGAAATGAGGTATAAATTAATCCATGATAAGGATCGCCATCCGTCTGCAAATCAATGCCATTGTGAATCAATTGCTGTATGGATTTCTCCACCGTGTTCATATCTACCCGTCCGCTCAAATACAGATACTTATTCAACAAATCACCATGCCGGTTTTCTTCTGCGGTCCATAGCCTCGACCACCGTGCCCAAGCCCCAGGACTTGCCACATTTCGTTCTTCATTCACTCCTTTTAGCAAATTAAAAAATGTTTGATAACTCGGCAAGGCCTCTTCCGTGATCATATTACCAACCAAGGACACCAAAACTGTATCCGGAACCTGTGCAATGCGTTCTTGAAGCGCCTGAATCTTTGCAGGAAAATCAGTATCAGAAAAATCAGGCAAAAAATCGCTGGGTTGCCAACATTCTTGAGGAAGATTCATCTTGTCTTCAATGAATTGCTCCACAAAAGGCTCAACGGACTTGATTACTTCCATTTTCTCTTCAAACACCATATCCGTTTATTTATTAAATGAACATTCTTTTGCTAAAGTAGCCCTTAAAAAAGAGAATGAATGATAAAACTTAACATTAAGTAAATATTAACCATATTTCTCTTCTAAAAAATATTTTCAACGGGTGTTGGAGTATACAGAATACGACAAAAGAACGAGAAGCAGAAAGAGAATGAAATAAAACAAAAACGAGAATGACGCTCACTTCGGCAGGGCTCAGCGCAACGCTCGCTCTCATTTTCATTCTCGTTTGGTTTTGTGACCCCGGAAGGATTGCGCAATGCATGTTCCCAAGGATTTGGAGGGGGTTGTTGGATTGGGAAGATTCCGATATTAAGAACGAGAAGCAGAAAGAGAATGAAATAAAACAAAAACGAGAATGACGCTTTCGCTCTCATTCTCGTTCTGTTTTGTGACCCCGGAGGGATTCTAACCCCCAACCCTCAGAGCCGAAATCTGATGCGCTATACAGTTGCGCCACGGAGCCGTTGTTTGGCAAGTGAGCAACTGAAATACCTAAAGGGACAGTTGCGCCACGGAGCCGTTGTTTGGCAAGTGAGCAACTGAAATACCCAAAGGGACAGTTGCGCCACGGAGCCTTAACGAGGCAAAGATAAGACTTCTCAGCCATCTAGCCAAAGAAGTCCTTTTATCTTGCACTTGATTTATTTATCTTTATACCAATATTTGAATCGTACATCACCATGAAACTAAAGCTACTTGCACTGACCTTTTTGTTTTCTAGTACATTACTCTCTCAAAACTGGCAATTTTTTGTAGATTCTATCCCCACGCTATCGTCGCCTCGAGCCTGTGATTTAACCAATGACGGGATCAAAGACATCGTATTTGGGGGTGGAACCGATGGCGTCTTTAGCCATAATGGGATCATGGCTATTAATGGGGCGAATGGGGCCCTTTTATGGAAACGAGCAACTCGGAATGAAGTGTTTGGAAGCGCGGTATTTCAGGACATTACTAATGATGGGATCAAAGACGTATTCATGGTGGGTAGACAAGCGCAATTGTTAGCCATCAACGGCGCCACAGGCGCGCTATTGTGGGACTTTTTCCCGTACAATAACATTAATCCAGCAGACAGTGGTCTTTACAATTTTTATAACCCGCAATTTATTGATGATATCAATGGAGATGGGCTGTTAGATATTTTAGTATCTAATGGGGGTGACCATGCCGCCCCCGCTTGGGACACCATTCGTCCTCCCGGACATCTGATGGTGGTAAATTCATTGAACGGACAAGTAATCGCTAAAGCGGTGGTTCCTGACAGTGCTGAAACATATTGTTCGCCATTAGTGGTTGATGTTCAAGGAAACGGCGTTAAGTGGGTGCTGTATGGCACCGGCGGTGAAACCTTGGGTGGAAGTTTTTGGGCCTGTCCGTTAAGCGATTTGTTAAATAATACCTTGGCCCCTTCTATTCCACTTGCAAGCGATCCTAATCTTGGGTTTATTGCCCCGGCATCGGTGTACAAAACAAACAATAATCAATATAATATTTTCATACAATCTTACAGTGGAAAGCTTATAAAAATCAAAGGCAGCAACCTAAGTGAACATTGGAGTTACCAGTTACCAAACACCGAGTCAAGCGCAGCACCCGTGATCGGTAATTTTACAGGAAACAACCAACCAGACGTGTTTTTGTCTTTGGCTAAAGGTCAAAGTTCTGGGTACACAGACTATTACCAAGTGCTCCTCGATGGTGCCTCTGGAAATGTAGTAATGAAAGACAGCATTGGACACCTTCAATTTGCCTCAGGAAATGCCATAGATTTAAACAATGACGGCAGAGATGAAGCAATACTTGCTGTTAATTATATGGAGAATGGCTATTGGAAACACCGTTTGCAATCCTTTGATTTTGTTAACAATACCCTTCAAGAAATTGTTCCTGTTCATGCCGGAACAAATGTAGGTTCAACCCCCTTGTTTACCGACCTAGACAATGACAACACCATCGATTTAGTCTACTTGGTGAAAAAAGACAGCTTGAATGTTATGGGATGGAAGGGCGTATATGCGTTTAGAACCGAATTAAATAGCCTTTATCCAAATGCGGGTTTAGCCTGGGGAAGCTATCTTGGAACCCTGAATAATGGGGAATATTACAATACCTCTATAGATTGTGGGGTGGGCAGTATTCTTTCAGGAGTCTCAGTTATCCAACCCACGTGCAATGGCACTGCCACGGGCTCAATAAGTCCTCAAGCGACGCTCGGAACCGGACCATATACTTACCTATGGTCGAACGGAAGTTCAGCACCGCAACTTAATTCCCTTGTGGCGGGCACCTACACGCTTCAAGTAACGGATGCTACCGGATGCTACGAAACCTATACTGCATATCTAACCGATCCGTATGCCATCTCTTTTGGAGGTGTATATCCACCCACCTGCCCTGGCGACACCAATGGACAAGCAATCGTAAACAGCTCAGGATGTCCTTGCATGTTTAGTACCTGTGTTTTCTTGTGGGAAAACGGCATTACCACCAAACCGAACAACTCCTTGGGCGAAGGTTGGGCGACCATTAGTATAACCCATCCGGACGGATGTGTGGTTATTGATTCTGTACTCATCCCTTCGGCTTCCCCCGTTATCGCC
>DBCM01000112.1 GCA_002293045.1 Flavobacteriales bacterium UBA958
GCTTGAATAACAAGAACCACCAAACGGATCTGTCGCATGCCCCCAACACAGTCCATCAGCCCCCCCAGCCGGTACAGCGATGTGAGACCGAGTAATGCGCCATTTTTGGGTATTTGCCGAATTGTTATAAATATTAAAGGTTACATCAAAGGCCGCTGCAGAAGGTGCCGCAACCATGTGTGGTGCACCGCCGGAAGAAAGGTCTGTGTTTTGCCCATCGAGGTAGATCACGAGATTATCTTGCGCCACTGCGGAGACGAAGGAGCTTATTAAAATCAGGAGGGATAAAATTCTAGTCATGTGTAATCAACATTATTCTCAAAGTTAATAAAAATACGATGCTTTCCAAATGCATAACATAGAAATATTCTTTTTTCGTGTAAATTTGAAATGGCAAAGTATTTGCTAAGCACACGAAAAATTAACAACTGATGAAACATTTATTAATAGCTATTTTGATAAGCTTACCTTTTCTTGCTAAAACGCAACTTATAAAATCAGATTCTTTGGATGTGAAAAAAGTCCCTTCCGTGCTGTTGAAGGACATCAATGGAAAAGAGGTGAATACCGCTGCTTTTGGTTTTACTGGACCTGTGGTTATTAGTTTTTGGGCAACATGGTGTGCGCCATGTAAAAAAGAATTAATGGCAATTCATGATTTGTATGAAGAATGGCAAACCGAAACAGGAGTTAACCTAGTGGCAGTGTCTATAGACGATGAAAAAACAAAGCGCGATGTAATTACCTATGTAAATGGTAAGGCATGGGATTATACCGTATTATTGGACCCTAATGGTGACTTTAAACGAAGCATGGGAGTTAATAATGTTCCTCACACGTTTTTACTAGATAAAAACGGAAACATTGTTTATACACACAACAATTACGCGCCAGGGGATGAAGAAAAACTATATGAAGAAATTAAAAAACTTACCATCGAATAGCAGGGTACTTTTACTTGTAACTGTTTTTTTCGGACAGTTTATATGGTCTCAAGGAAATTTTACTGGAAACATTGAATCCACATTTCAGTATTTGAATGACGACCCAGTTATTAATGCCATTCAACCTCCTTCAAAAGGATTGGTGAATTCGTATATGAATGTTTTTTACACGAATGCGGGCTTCAAAGCCGGAGCGCGCTTGGAGAGTTATTTGCCGCGAATCCAAGGGTATCCGAATCGATTCGACGGAACAGGAATCGGGATGCGCTATGCGGGTTATGTGAATTCAAAGGTAGACGTTACGGTTGGGCATTTTTATGAGCAGTTTGGCAATGGCTTGGCACTCAGAGCCTATGAAGACCGTGCACTCGGTTATGATAATGTGCTTGATGGGGTCCGCCTTATTTTTAAACCCATAAAGGGTGTTCAATTCAAGGCAGTATACGGAAAACAACGTCTTTCCTTTGAAGCAGGGCGTGTAATTAATTCAGAAGGCATCGTGCGCGGTATTGATGCAGATGTTCATTTAAATGAAACCTTTGCTAAACTCAGCGCATTTCCATTAGATGTAATTCTAGGAGGAAGTTTTGTCAGTAAATACCAAATAGATGACGATGACCAATTGATTTTGCCGGAAAATGTTGGTGCCTATGGCGGACGGATGAAATTACAGTATAAGAACTTTCGTTTAGATGGGGAGTACATTCAAAAAGAACAAGACCCCTCGTTAGATAATAGTAAAATCTACAATTTTGGCCACGCGGCGGTAGTAAACTTCGGCCATTCTAAGAAAGGCATTGGCTTTAGTCTATCCGCCAAATCGGTGGATAACATGAGCTATCGCTCAGATCGGAATAAAGAACTTCAAGACGTTTTCATCAATTACCTTCCCGCACTTAATAAAACTCACACCTACAATCTGGTGGCCACACTGTATCCCTATGCAACACAACCGTTGGGAGAGGTGGCATATCAAGTAGATTTATTATATACCATTAAGAAAGGTTCCAAACTGGGAGGAAAATACGGAACTACACTTGGAGTTAATGCATCTACAACGTATCGCCCAGTGCAGCATACCAGTGGTATTAATCCATTAGATTCTAGTCGCGTTGCCTATGAAACGCACCTGTTCGACAAAAGCGACAGTTTGTATTGGCGAGACATTAATGTGAACATTACACGAAGGATCAACAAGAAACTTTTATTGTTAGTCTCCTATTTTAACATTGTCATTAATAATGACATTGCAAAAGTTTCGAACGATGCCACGGGGATTATATCCTCTCACATTGGCGTAGTTGAAGCCTCTTATAAAATCAATTCAAAACACAATATTCGCGTTGAACTTCAGGGAATGTTTGTAAACAAGAAAGACGATGGATCGATTAATGATAAGGGGAATTGGGCTACGGCATTGATAGAATATACGGTTTCTCCAAGTTATTTTGTGAGTTTCCTAAATCAATACAACTATGGAAACCCCGATGCATCGAAACGTGTTAATTATCCCAACGTAACCTGTGGCTATATTCATGAATCAACACGCGTTATGTTATCTTATGGCCGCCAACGCGCTGGTTTGTTTTGTGTAGGGGGCGTTTGTCGTTTTGTTCCTGCTAATAATGGCCTTACCTTAAGTTTCACTCAAAGTTTTTAAGATATGAATCGATTGTTATGGTGCTTTGTGGTAATTCTGGCCTTAGGTGCAAGTTGTGATCACGTATCGAATCCCTACCCCCCAGGATCAACAAATGGACTGGATACCACCTTGTATCCTGGTAATTGGTCGGATTACCTAGCCAATGAGTGGCCTCAGTTCTTACCAAACACCAATGTGAATAGAAATATCCTGTTAGAGGATTTTACAGGACATAAGTGCATTTATTGTCCCGCCGCTGCTGACCTTGCGCATGCCTTGTATGAAGCAAACCCAGGCCGTGTTTTTCCCTTGTCTATTCATGCTGGTCCAACCGGGATTGGTGATTTTCAAACGGTCACGCTTCCAGAATACCCGGTAGATTTCACGACTACGGATGGCTTGGCGATTGCACAATATTTTGGGATTAATGATGGTGGATTTATTGGAAACCCACGAGGAACGGTTTCAAGAATTAATAATGGCGGCGTGGTTTTTCAAAGTCCAGGGGCATGGACCGGAATGGTTTCAAATGCACTTGCTCAAAATGAACTCAAGGTAAACATTCAGGCATCGCTTAACTATTATCCGAGTACGCAGGGAGCTTATTTACATGTGGAGGTTGCGAAATTAGACCAAACCATATCTTCAGAATTAGGTGTTGTTGCCTGTTTGGTTGAAGACTCCTTAGTGGGTGATCAAAAAATGAGTGATAATTCACACAATTCAGCATACATCCATCGAGATATACATCGGGGAAATTTGAACAATACGCCATTTGGTCGTACGCTGATCAACACGGATTTAATCGGCGATAAATACTATGTGAATTATAGTTTTAAGGTGCCAAATCAATTAGATGGGAGCTATAATGCAGCCAACATGCACGTATTGGTTTACGTATATGACAAAACCACGTGGGAAATTTATCAAGTGATTAAGAAATATATCGAATAAAAAAGGCCGCAATTGCGGCCTTTTATGTGGGGTACGAGAACCTTAGTTCTTAATAAATCGAAT
>DBCM01000061.1:0-836 GCA_002293045.1 Flavobacteriales bacterium UBA958
TTTTCACTCTGCTTTTAGTACCCCGGGCCGGAATCGAACCGGCACTCCCGAAAGAACAGGATTTTGAATCCAGCGCGTCTACCAGTTCCGCCACCGGGGCCTCATAATGAGGGGACAAATATACAATAATTCTAAGAAATAAAAAGTCCTATCTAAGGATGGTCAGTGAAGAAAACTGATTACACCATGTACCGTTTTCATCTTTAGCCGTAAAATAATACTGATAGGTCCCTGCGGGAGCAGGATCGCCATTCAATAAGGTCCCATTCCATTTAAAGCCAGGATCGGTTGAAGAATAAACCAGGGTATTTGCCGCGTCTAAAACAACTACATTAAAATCAGTTAAGCCCTCTGAGTCAAGGGAAAGCACGTCGTTTATGCCATCACCGTTTGGTGTTATTGCATTCGGCATGACAATTATCTTTTTAACACTTGTTTTTTCAGTCGGAAGCAACTCGGTTAATGCGATGGGCTGCGGGCAATTATTTACGATTACGGTAGATGGACTTGGTGCTTTTATTGGTTCTTGCGCTTCCGGTAGGGGAGTATTTAATGATTCGTTTTTTGACACATGAAGATTAAAATCCACTTCTAGATTACTGCTCTGAGTGCCTTCCTCTGCGATGCCAAACCGATCTTCAATCACGGGCTCCGTTTTTAAGTTACCCGTATGGTGCTTGCTTGTTTCCTCTTTACTAAGTGCTTTGGGGGTGAATTCTGTTTTTGAGGGCTCGTTCGTTATTTCAGGGGTGTGCTTCTCCCGTTTGACTGTTGCAGGTTTTTCGTTATCCAAAGTAAAATAAACAACACCAACTGCAATTGCAACAATAGAACTT
>DBCM01000061.1:951-16682 GCA_002293045.1 Flavobacteriales bacterium UBA958
AGTTTTTCTTTCAATACCGATTCAAAGGTCTCTTTTTCCATATTATCTTTCTTCTATACGTTGTCTTAAGTAAGCTCTTGCTCGTAAATATTGGGATTTTGATGTGCTTTCGGAAATATTCAGTTGTTCAGCAATTTCTTGATGTGAATACCCTTCGATGGCAAATAAATTAAAAACTACACGATATCCAGTTGGCATTTTTTGAATCAACGCGATCAAATCTTCTGCCATTAATTGCGAAGAGATTTCTTCTTTTACCTCAATGCGATACGAAACATCGTCTATGTTTTTGTCGGTAACGAAACGTTGATTCTTTCGGAGTTGATCAAGGCAACTATTTACCATAATCCTTCGGATCCATCCTTCGAGCGGACCTTCCGCTTTAAAATCCGATAGTTTATTAAATACCTTAACCATCCCTATCTGAAACACATCTTCCGTTTCGGCATGGTCCTTCATATACCGCGCGCAAACCGCCAACATTTTAGGAGCAAACTTGTCAAACAACGCTTTTTGAGCCCTTGGTTTACCTTTCAAACATTCCTGCACAAGTAACGCATCTTCCATGGGCTCGCGACTATTGACTATTTTTGAAGAATAAAGGTTGCATAGACATGGGAAAGGTACATATTTTAATTTTGTTTGTTTTTAATTCGTGGCTCATGAGTTCGGTTAATTGGGCACAAGAGAATCCGGAAATCCGATACCATGCATCGCTGGAACTCAATGATCGAAGAGCGATACCATTGGATGTTAGCTATGCGGCGGGAAAACAACCTCGACTAACTATATACAATGGTGAGGAACGCATCGATTTGCGTTTTATCGCTGAAAAAAACGATTCGATTTACATGGAATTCCCTGAAATTGCTGGGAAAATTGTATTTCACAAACAAACCTTAAGCGGGCGTTGGATCAATTTAAATAAATCCAATGCCACTTCGTATCCCTTTTTATTTTATTCTGTAGCGGAAGGAATAGACCCCCGCTTTGATTTACCCTTAGACCTCATTGCCCCGATATTCGAAGGAACCTTTGACGTGATTTTTACGGATTCCGAAGGCGACGCGAAGGGCATTGGTATCTTTAAACAACGTGGAAGTAACATAGAAGGAACATTCCGGACAGAAACCGGCGATTACCGGTATTTAGCGGGAGGTGTTTTTAATGGGGTGATGAAATTGAGTTGCTTTGATGGGGTTCATGCCTTCTTATTCGAAGCGGCATTGGATGCGGATGACTCTACTGTAATGCGTGGGGACTTCTATTCTGGCAGTAAATATCATGCAACTTGGACAGGTGTTTTAAACCCAAACGCCAACCAAACGCCACCAAACGCAATAAGCTGGCCGACCGAATCTTTGGCGGCATTAAACATTAGCATAAAAACCAAGAGGGGAAAACAAAAGACCCTAGACTCCGACTTCTTTCATGGAAAACCAAGCGTGATTCAGCTCATGGGAACGTGGTGTCCGAATTGCCTCGATGAAAGTAAATATTTCATTGAATTAAGCCAGCTAACCTCGTTTAAGGACATTCGTTTTATTGGAATTGGATTTGAACATGGCAACTCAGATAAAGACCGCATGGCACGCTTAAAGAAATATCAAAAAAAAATGGGTTTTACCTACCCCCTATATCTAGGCGGTGGAGCTTCCACGAAAGAGGCCCATGCTGTTTTTAATCAACTGAATGGTATTTTCTCTTTTCCAACCACCATTTTTCTTGACAAAAAAGGACGAATTGTACAAGTGAATTCGGGATTTGATGGCCCCGCTACCGGTGTATTTTATCAATCGATGCGAGAAGAAACAGAACGTTTATTGTTAAAATTACTCGAAGCTAATGAATAGCATATATATTCTAATTCCTACCTTTGAACAAAAAGAAGCAGCATGTGGTCAATGACGGGATTTGGAAAAAGTAGCGGTGTATTCGAGGGCAAGAAGCGTTCCATTGAAATTCGCTCGTTGAATGGAAAAGGGCTAGACCTAACGGTAAAAGTTCCATCTGCTTTCCGCAGCATAGAATCAATCATTAGAACGGAAATCGGGCAATCCTTAGAGCGAGGTAAAGTTGACGTAGGATTATACCTTGAAGACAGCCCGAATATAAAAGTGAGTAACATTGACTTCTCCCTTGCAAAAGCATATATAGCAGACATTAAACAGTTATTACGCGAGGAAGCTCTTGAACCCGCGGAATGGGTTGGAACGCTAACCGCATTGCCGGGAGTAATTAAACAACCATCGGAAGAAATCACCGAAGAAGAACAACAGTTTATTCTTGGCTTATTAAGCGAGGCGATTCAGTCTACCATGAACTTTCGAGAGACAGAGGGTAAGACCTTAAGGGATGACTTAGAATCTTCCTTACTTCAAATTGAAACCTTGGTTTCACAACTTGAACCCTTTGAAAAAGAACGCATTGTGGCGGCTCGTGCGCGATTGGAACAGGCGGTAAAAGAAATCGACAACCAGGACATTCAGAATCGTGTAGAGCAAGAGCTCCTATTTTACATGGATAAGTTGGATGTTTCAGAAGAAAAAATAAGACTAAATAGTCACATTAGCTATTTTCGGGAAACCATGGACTCAAACGAATCCAGCGGAAAAAAACTCGGATTCATAGTACAGGAAATGGGCCGAGAAATCAACACCTTGGGAAGTAAAAGCAATCATGCGATGATGCAACGAATGATTGTGGAAATGAAAAATCACCTAGAAAAAATCAAAGAACAGGTTCAAAATGTCCTCTAAGCCTTTACGTCTTGGGAAGTCAATTATAGTCTCTGCACCCTCTGGCGCAGGAAAAACCACCATTGTACGAAGATTAATGGCAGAAATACCCGCTTTGGCCTTTTCTATTTCAGCCTGCTCTAGAAGTGCGCGGCCGATGGAACAAGAGGGTAAGGATTATTATTTTTTAGGCGTAGAGGGCTTTCGTCAAGCCATAGCAAATGGAGAATTCATTGAGTGGGAAGAAGTTTATACCGATCATTACTATGGGACCTTAAAGCGAGAGGTTCAGCGCTTATGGGATGAAGGCAAGGTGATTATTTTCGATGTGGATGTGGTCGGCGGCCTAAATTTAAAAGCGCTCTTCAAAGAACACGCATTATCTGTTTTTATACAGCCACCAAGTGTTGAAGTTCTTGAAAAAAGACTGCGGGCCAGAGAAACAGAAAGCGAAGAGCGAATAGCACTAAGAATTAAAAAATCATCGTGGGAGCTTTCACAAGCGGAATCCTTTGATGTTTGCATTCTTAATGAGCACTTAGAAGTGGCGGTTTCGGAAGCGATTACGCAGGTAAACCAATTCATTTCGCTGTGAAAATAGGGTTGTTTTTTGGTTCATTCAATCCCATTCATACCGGGCATCTCATATTAGCAGAAGGGGTCATGAATGAAACTGACTTGGATCAGGTGTGGTTTGTGGTAACTCCACACAATCCCACCAAGAAAAAATCAAATCTATTAGCAGACCATCATCGATTGAACATGGTAAGAGAAGCCATTCACGAAAATATAAAGTTTCGGGCTTCGGACATTGAATTCCATCTCGCACAACCCAATTACACGTCGGTGACACTAACGCATTTAAGGGATCGGCATCCGGAACATACCTTTTCATTGATTGTTGGGGAAGACAATTTAAGGGGCATGAACAGTTGGTATAATGCCGAATTTATTCGCGCTAACTATAGAATCTTGGTATATCCGCGAAGTATTCAAGCCAATGAGGCGGTTTCCTTGGAAGAAGAATCATCGCATGGAAACATTGAGTATTTATCCGCAGTCCCTTCCCTCGAACTGTCTTCTAGTCAAATTCGGGCCTTGATTAAACAGCAGAAAAGCATAAAATACATGGTGTCAGAATCTGTAGAACGGATGATTAAGGAAATGGGGTTTTATCGCTAATCCGCTTTTAGTGCAGGATTTAATAAGCTTGCACACTCCCATAAAACCACACCAACACATACGCTGACATTCAAACTGTGCTTTGTTCCAAACTGAGGAATCTCAAGCACCCCATCGCATTGGTCTATGACGTCTTGGTTTACTCCGTTTACTTCATTGCCAAAAACCAAGGCAATTCGTGAATCAATGCGTTTTTTTAAGTGCTGAAGCATTATGGTTTTCTCTGCCTGTTCTAGCGCATAAATCGTATACCCCGCTTTTTTTAGTTTAAGAATCGCATCTAAGGTGTTCGAAGTATAGCTCCAAGCAACGGTTTCTGTTGCGCCTAATGCGGTACGATGAATGTCTCGATGAGGCGGTACAGGTGTGATTCCGCACAACATAATCTCTTGTATATTAAACGCGTCTGAGGTTCTGAATACGGAGCCAACGTTTTCGAAGGAACGAATATCATCTAAAACCACCACCACGGGCAACTTTTCTTGTGTAATGAACTCTTCCGGAGAGCAGCGGTTTAATTCCCAGAGTTTTAGTTTTTTGTTCATGTTGAAAAGTCCTTTGTGCTTAATTTTGATTTTCGGGTAAGTCCTCCTAAATTAGATGCTAAATTCCGAAATCTAACTCATTTGGCGAAATCTACCTCCAGCGAAGAAACCCCGTTGATGAAACAATATCATCAGATCAAAGCTAAACACCCGGGTGCTTTATTGCTATTTCGTGTAGGGGATTTCTATGAAACCTTTGGTGAGGATGCTGTAAAAACCTCGCGAATCCTAGGGATTGTATTAACTAAGCGAAAAAATGGGGCCGCGGCAGAAATCGATTTGGCGGGCTTTCCTCACCATTCTCTTGAAACCTATTTACCTAAATTAGTTCGTGCCGGACAACGTGTAGCAGTTTGCGACCAGTTGGAAGACCCTAAAATGACCAAAACCATCGTTAAGCGCGGAGTTACGGAATTAGTCACCCCAGGCGTGGCCTTCAACGACCAAGTCTTAACACAAAAAAGCAACAATTTTCTTGCGGCAATTCATTTTGGGAAGCATAGTGTTGGGGTTGCATTTTTAGATGTCTCTACCGGTGAGTTCCTGCTAGGAGAAGGAAACATTCAGCGGGTTGAGAAGCTCTTATCCGTTTTCAATCCAGCAGAAATTGTTTATCAAAAACAAAAACAAGAGGACTTTCGTGCACTGCAATTCACGATGGATTGTTTTTATCGCCTGGACGATTGGATTTTCACGTCTGACTTTGCGGAGGATCATTTGGCCACCCATTTTGGAACAAAAAATTTAGCGGGGTTCGGAGTTGCAGAATACACTTGTGGGATCATTGCCGCATCTGCAGCGCTCCACTACGTAAAAGAAAACCAACTGCAAGCCCTGCATCACATTCGCTCAATTTCACGCATTGAAGAGAAAGAACATCTTTGGCTTGACCGATTCACGATTAAAAACCTAGAGTTAGTTTATCCACAACAGGAACGAGCTACCACCCTTCTAGACGTTATTGATTTCACATTAACCGCCATGGGAGGTCGTTTGTTGAAGCGCTGGCTGCTTTTGCCGCTAACAAATCTTCAGCAAATTCACGCAAGAAATGGGGCTGTAGCCTGGTTTTATTCCCATGAACAGCCAACCGCAGCCATTAGAACTCAATTGTCTTCCTGTGGAGACCTTGAACGGCTGATTTCAAAAGTGGCGGTCGGTAAGGTTAATCCGAGAGAAATTAGACACATACACCGAAGCCTAACGCTGATTGATCCAATTCAAGAACTGCTCAGCCAAGGCAATTCAAATCCGATGATTGGTCAGCTTTCTGGCTCTTTTAAAGCGTGTGGTGAGTTGCTCCGCCAAATCGATGAAACCATTGATCCTTCACCTGCCCTTGCCATTGGTAAAGGCGAAGTCATTAAAGCGGGGGTTAACATAGAACTCGATGAATTACGTAAGATTTCAACCAACGGTAAGCAATATTTACAAGAATTACAAGATCGAGAAGCTGAAAAAACAGGCATCACCAGTTTAAAAATCGCCTACAATAATGTATTTGGGTATTACATTGAAGTTAGAAACACACACAAAGACAAAGTCCCTTCGGAATGGATTAGACGCCAAACCTTAGTTAATGCCGAACGATACATTACGGAAGAATTAAAGGAGTACGAAGAAAAAATACTCGGTGCCGAAGCAAAAATCTTTGCCCTTGAACAACAACTGTATAACGAATTATTGGTTTCCATGGCAACCCATGTGGGGGTCATTCAGCAAAATGCATCAACCTTAGCTCGCTTAGATGTACTGAGTAGTTTTGCCGTATTGGCCATGGAACAACACTATTGTTTGCCCGAGGTTAATGAGTCTCTTGTGATTCACATCGAAGAAGGACGTCACCCGGTTATAGAAAAACAATTAAAAGCAGGGGAACTATACGTGGCTAATGATTTGTATTTGTCTAATGATGACCAACAAATCATGATGATTACTGGGCCGAATATGAGTGGAAAAAGTGCGGTATTAAGGCAGACCGCGTTAATCGTAATCTTAGCACAAATCGGGTCCTTTGTTCCTGCAAAAAGCGCCAGCATCGGGTTAATTGACAAAGTTTTTACTCGCGTGGGGGCATCCGATAACTTGTCTGCAGGAGAATCAACCTTTATGGTCGAAATGAATGAAACGGCGAGTATTCTTAATAACCTCTCGGAACGAAGCCTTGTAATTCTAGATGAAATTGGACGAGGAACCAGCACCTATGATGGAATTTCAATTGCCTGGTCGATAACGGAATACCTCCATGAAAACAAGAAACATCGGCCAAAAACACTGTTCGCAACCCACTACCATGAGCTAAATGAAATGGCAGGGAGATTCGATCGCATTAAAAACTATTCTATAGCCGTTAAAGAATTAGGAAAAAACATCTTGTTTTTAAGAAAGTTAGTTGCTGGAGGCAGTGAACATTCGTTTGGTATTCACGTGGCTCGGCTAGCGGGTATGCCTGATTGGGTGGTTGCTCGTGCAGAACATGTGCTTAAAGATTTGGAAAACAGCCACCAACAGGTGGGCCAATCAGACCTAGCTTTACTCGGAAAGCCCGCTAAAAACAAGAAAGACGCTCCCATGCAACTCAGTTTTTTTCAGCTCAACGACCCGGTATTGGAACAAATTCATGAAAAGCTAATTGCCATAGACATCAATGTGTTAACTCCAGTTGAAGCCTTAATGAAGCTGCATGAAATAAAAAAACTCACCGGGGGCTAAAATCCGTTTTGGATAAAAAATTGTTTTTTGTACATTTGCAACGCACAAGAAGTTAACCGAATGTTAACTCTTGTACATGCGAGAATAGCTCAGTTGGTAGAGCGCAACCTTGCCAAGGTTGAAGTCGCGGGTTCGAATCCCGTTTCTCGCTCAGGATTGCTCGAGTGGTGGAATGGTAGACACGCCGGACTTAAAATCCTGTGGGCATTTGCCCGTGCGGGTTCAAGTCCCGCCTCGAGTACACAAAAAACCCGAAATTTCGGGTTTTTTTATTTTACAAAACATTCCTTGCCATTTATATAATGCAAAATCCTTTATAAAATCACGATCGCTGGATTTAATCACAAAGTGAACCGCTTGAAATTTGTAACTTTGTTTGTTTTTTAAGGTAAATACAAATCTATGTGGAGTAAAATAGCAAGTATTATATTGAGGAATCGGTTATATATCTTAACCATTCTCTTAATGATTACCTTGTTTTTTGGTTATTTCCTAGTAACGGCATTGCGTGTCGACAACCGTTATGGTATTTTATTGCCCAAGGACCATCCCGTCCAGAAAAACTATGTCAAGTTTAAAAAACAATTTGGAGAAGACGGTGCCACCCTTGTCATTGCCGTGCCCTCAAAAGATCTTTACACGGAAAAAAAATTCAATGCATGGAAGGCTCTCGGCGATAAAATCCTGACCAAGCCTGGCGTGGAAACTGTAATTTCTGAAGCCACCTTATTTAATCTTGTGAACGACACGGCAGAACAAAAATTTGCGGTACATCGGATCTTTTTTGACACCACCTACAAAGAAAAAAGCATCGATGCTGTGCGCGCGATGATAAAAAACAACCCGGCATATCGGGGAATGCTCTACAATGACTCAAGCCATGTTTCATTAATGTTAATTGGGTTAAATGAAAAGGTATTAGAAGACAAGAAAAAATCCGCAGTAGTTTTTGAGATTGAAGCACTTACAAAACCCTATGAACCTCTTTTTGGAGAATTTCATTTTTCGGGCCTACCACACATACGTGTATTGATTGCAAAGCGAATCGTGAGTGAAATGTATTTCTTTTTAACGCTCTCATTGGTTGCTTCTTTTCTCCTTTTGTATTACTTCTACCGTTCCTTTAAAATTGTCTTCATGAGCGGATTTGTGGTACTGTTATCCATTGTTTGGGCATTGGGAATGGCCGCGCTGTTAAACTATCCGCTCACCATGATGATGGCCCTAATCCCTCCACTTCTGGTGGTTATCGGAATTCCAAATTGCATCTATATCATTACGCGTTATCATCAGGAATTTTTAACCTTGAACAACAAAACAAAAGCACTTTTTGTAACCCTTAGACACATCGGTCCAATTACTTTTATGACCAACTTAACAACCTCGGTTGGCTTCATCACCTTTACCAGCAGCGACCGACTGGCTGAATTCGGTATCATTGCAAGCATCAATGTTATGGTGGTTTTTGTTCTTTCGCTTGCACTAATTCCTATTCTTGCCAGTTACTTTGATAAGCCTTCGCCAAAACACCTCAAACACCTTGTGAAATCATCTTCACAGAAACTGGTAGATTGGTTGCTAAACGTGGTCCTCACACATCGAACCAAGGTCTATGCAATTCATGCTGTGTTATCTCTTGTTGGAATCATTGGTGCGTTTAACATTATTGCGACAGGAAATGTTACCGGAGATATCCCCGCCAAGGACCCCATCGCTAAAGACCTAAAATACATCGAACGAAATTTCGGCGGGTCCATTCCATTTGAAATAATCATTACCTATAAAGAGGGTCTTGGATTACTGAATCAAGATTTAATGGGGAAAATTCAATCCACTCAAGATCTTTTAGGAAGAGACACCTTGTTTTCTAAAAGCATTTCATACGTGGATTTGCTCAAAGTAATCAATATGTCTTACCATCATGGGGATTCAACCTATTATAAGATACCGAATAAACGCGCCTTACTGAAGTTAAAAGATTACTTAAACACCTTTAACTTTTCGAGTATAAACAATGGTCGGCTAACGATGAAGGATTTAGTAGACACAACCAATCGGAGTATCAGGATTCGGTCTCAAATGAAAGATTTGGGGTCTTACCAAGTTGCGCAAAAAGTTGATGGATTGAGGGTGCTTGTGGATAACACCTTTAATCCTGAAAAAAGCAAATGGAATCACTATCTTTCGCAATATGAGCTTGGTAAAACCACCTATTTTGACAGTATTATTTCAGAGCCAAAACTCGCCAATAACTTCATTGACATTCTGTGTGAAAAAAACCCGGTATTAGCGGAAGAATTTAATGTATATCCGGAAAAGCTATCGGACTATAAAACCAAAAAAAATACCGCAGCAATACTCAAAAAATCTATACAACAAGAGCTGTTGGATATACATTTTACAGGGGTTTCTGTGGTGGTTTCTGAAGGAACAAAGTACCTCGTAACCAACCTGGTGCAAAGCCTCATTTTTGCAATTATTATCATTTCTCTTCTCATATATTTTCTTTTCAAATCCATCCCCATCGTAATTGCAGCAATGATTCCGAATATTGTGCCATTAGTCATTACAGCGGGAATTATGGGGTTTTTTGAAATTCCGTTAAAGCCTTCTACCTTAATGGTGTTTGGTATCGCGTTGGGGATTACCATCAATGATGCTATTTTATTGATGGCTAAATTTAAACAACAAATGAAACGGTTCCCGCATTTATCTGGGAACGAGCTAATGATCGGTGCCTTACGTGAAAGCGCCCTTGGTATGGCTTATACTTCTATTGTGTTGTTTTTCGGATTCATCATGTTCGTGTTCTCACAATTTGGTGGAACACAAGCCCTGGGATTATTAATTTCGATCACCGTATTGGTGGGGATGTTTACAAACCTAATTCTGCTTCCCGCCCTTGTCCTAACCTATGAAAAATGGATTACCTCGCGGTCTTTCAAGGAACCCTATTTTGAGATTTTTAATGAGGAAATAGACTACGATCTGGATAAAATTAAAATCGAATAAGTAGCCTACTTATTTAATTTACGCAGCGCGAGTTGTAGTTCTTTATCTTCCATTACAGTCACTTGATATACCCCTAACTCATCCCACAATTGTCTCGCAAACTCTATCTTCAGCTGCTGAGCAATACGTTCACGGGATGATTTAGAAAGCAACTCATACCCACTAATCTTGTAGGTTCTATATGCGAACCCAGTAAATGCTTCGAGATCAGCAGAAGTAAAGGTATAGGCCCCCAAACTACGGGCAGTTTTCCATTTGCCTCGATTCAGTTGGAGCGCCTTAAACACATAAGCGCTAAACGCTTGATTCACATTTAGGGCGGTTAAATAAAAAGAAGTTCCTGCAGTATCTAGGGGCACGAACTCATCGGGAACAACCCCTCCTCCCCCAAAAACCTTACGGCCATTTTTTGTTCTATATGTCTTTGTTTTATCCAAGTATATTGAATCCTTGCTGAATAACTCTCCTTTAAGATAACGAGCCTCGTCGCGCATGTAGGCATCATAATCTCCGGAGTAAGACCGTTGTATCGACCGGCCAGAAGGCATGTAGTATCTTGAAATGGTCATTCGAACACTGCTCCCATCTCTTAATATTTGATCTTGTTGAACCAAGCCTTTACCATAGGTTCTGCGGCCAACTAATCCCCCACGATCATTGTCTTGTAACGCGCCCGCTAAAATCTCTGCAGCCGATGCCGAACTTTCATCGATCAATACGACTAAACGAATGTTTTCTAACCGTCCTCCCGACTCGGCTCTAGCAACCTCAGCGTCTTGGTTTTTACTCTTAGTTGATAAGATAACGTCGCCTTTGGGTAAAAACTCATCCGCAATTCGAATCGCTGATTCCATCACGCCGCCGGGATTTCCTCGCAAATCAAGCACTAGCTTGTTCATTCCTTGGTTTAACAAGGTTTCGGCGGCCACCATAAATTCGTCATAGGTAGGGACAGAAAACTGGTCAATGCGCAAAAACCCTGTATTTTGATTTAACATGAAGGATGTCGAGACTGTTTCTAAAGGGATTTCGCCCCGATTAATGTTGATGCGTTTTTTTTCTCGATTTCTAAGTACAGTTACTTCCACATCCGTACCGACATCCCCCCGCAGTGCTAACATTACCTTGTCGGTGTTTATTTTTTTTCCAGTAAAGGGCTTGCCGTTAATGGCAATAATCTGATCTCCACTTCTCATCCCCGCAAAAAAAGCAGGGGCATTGGGTATGGCTTTGATTACACAGATGGTGTCTTTAATCAGTTGAAATCGCACCCCTATTCCGCCAAAACTACCTTCCATCGATTCTTGCTCCTCTTTTAAATCCCTAGCCGAAATATATCGGGAATGCGGGTCAAGTTTGTGCAACATGTCGTTTATTGCGTTGTCAAAAATCTTGTTTTTATCAATGGAGTCAACATATTTCTCATCCAACGCTTCTAATACCTCCTCGAATTTTGAGGCGCGTTTTGAATCCACATTTGGATGTAATATATACCCCAAACTGAAACCAACAACCACTAAAACTGAAGCAATGATTGGGTATAAAAATCGGTTTTTATCAGACATGTTCAATGGTTTTTATTTGAATAATTTGTACTCCAGCACTTTGTAAAAAAGTTAATCCACTGGTGTCTTTGTATGCCTCTATGTACACCAAACGCTTGATGCCAGACTGAAGGATTAACTTACTGCAATCCTTGCACGGAGAATGCGTTAAGTACAGGGTTGAACCCTCTGTATTGTTGGTTGATTTAGCCACTTTTAGTATGGCATTGGCCTCAGCATGCAATACATACCATTGAGTTTCGCCGAGTTCGTTTTCACACGAATTAGGAAATCCTGAAGGCGTGCCATTATACCCGTCTGAAATAATCATTCGGTCTTTTACTATAATTGCCCCAACCTTTTTTCGGGTACAATGAGACAACATCGCCCATGTTTGCGCAAGGCGCAAATAGGCTCGGTCATACCTTGTTTGCTTATCTTGGTTATCCGTCATGGTTACAAAGGTATCGAAAGTTGCTTAGGAATTAAACCTGCTCGGATTTAGTTCTTCGGCTAAGGGTTTATTGTCTATAATTGCCTCACTGAGCTGTTTTGCTAAGGAAGGGGCTAGCATATACCCCTTTGAACCCAGCCCATTAAAAATAAAGAGTTGCTTATACGTTTGGTGTCTCGCCAAAACGGGTCTACGGTCGGGGGTTGTAGGGCGTATCCCTGCCGTATGGTCAATGACCTCGAGGGGATCCGTGGTAATGGATGTAGCGTTATTCAAGATGCGCTCCCGCCCTTCTTCTGTAGGATCCGGAGAGGTGTCATTCCATTCATACGTGGATCCTATTTTAAACGCATTACCACCGATGGGCAAGGCAAAGGCTTTGCGGTGTAAGGAGGTGTTTTCTACAGGGTTGTTCCAATTTACGGTTAACAACTGTCCTTTAGTTGGATTCACAGGAACGTTAAAAAACCAAGGGGTTTCTTTGCTTTTATATCCAAGCGCCAAGACCACTGCATCATACATTATTCCCTTGTATTCCAATGTATTTGGATTAAAATTATCCGCCGTTACGGTATCTGACAACAGCAGCTTGCGCTTAGACAAATCATGTAAACTTTCTGAAATAAACACCTTTGAATCAATCCAAAACCCATCAACACAACCAGATCCGTAGGGTCCAAAACGCTCATCCTCGGCTGAGTATTCCCGTAAAAAAGGTTGAAATGCGCTGTCGTTCAGCCGTTGTTTCCAAATTAGAGCTTCCTCCGGGGAGGAAAAAAGCCTGCGAACGATTAATGGGTGAAAAAAATTCGTATTCAAGGTGCTTTCAACCCCTTTGTAAAAAGTTTCTGACTCTTTATAAAAAGGCATCGCATTCCATGAAAGTAAGGTTCGTCTAAACGACATGGCATGAACAATGCCCGCTGCAACGACTGAAGACACATTCTTTCCATCATCTACTAAATTGAATGCCTCATTCCGCTGAGTTAGCTGATGAGCAAGGCATATGCCCGCTACACCACCACCAATAATAAGTGTTTTTTTTTGCATGTCATTTGGTTACTGCCAGTACAAAGATAGTGATTCGAATATGAGGCAGTCGTGTTCGGAGTAGGTTGATTATCCCCATTAAGGTGGCACCCGTGGTCACTACATCATCAACGAGGCCTACGTGTTGATAGGCGCTTAACTGTTCCGGAATCAACTCAAAGGCACTTGAAACATCTAACAAGCGGGCATTTCGGTTTTTCTTGGTCTGACTTTTAGTGTGGTTGACCCTCCGAATACACCGCGTGTTTAAATGCACGTGCGGAAATTCGGCAAGGATCCCTTTCGCAATCAACTCACTCTGGTTGTATCCCCGTAAAAAGTTTTTCTTGGGGTGTAAGGGAACGGGAATTAAACACCCTAAAGATTCGACGGAGCAAGAGCTTAAGTGTTGAGCGAAGACGCTTCCCCAAACCTTACATAATGTGCGCCCTTGATTATATTTCATAGCATGCAGTAAGGATTGAGACACCCCTTGTTTTTTGTAATAAAAAAGCGCGTAAATTTCTACCGAATCCATCCTTAAGTGTGGCGGGCGCTCAACGGGTAACGTAATTCCTTCTAGTCCGGCTTGACAAAACACACAGATCCCATGCTCCTCGGGCAACAACTCTATATTACAATCCAAGCAACGGGAGGGAAAAAGGAGGTGTAAAAAAGAATTATAAAGTAGCATTCCCTTGCTGTTATTAAGTCCCTTAGAATTGAACATCATCGTGTTGAAAATGAATTAAAAAAAACCTTCTGTTCTGGCATAAAAGCAGTAGGTTTATACATTGACTTTGAGCAGTTTAATTCGGTGTTTGTTTGATGAGAATTTTTACGGAATCTCCGTATTAATAACTTTTAAAAGTTGTTGATAAATCATACGACAAAGCACTACTAAGGGTTAGCGGTTGAATGAGGGTGAGTAAAACACAGAAAGGATAAAAACCGCATTGTGAGGAACGTTTTTTTTGACAAAATTTGTAAGCCTTTTAGACAACTTTAAAATAGCAAGTTTATTGCTCCCGTAACTTAAAAGGAAACATTGTTTTTGTTAACAAATGCGGAATCGAAGTCCTTCGGTTGTAGCAGGCGCTATCACTTAAAAAAAATGAAAATAAAATAAAATAAACCATGAGCCACGAACCAATTTTAGCCGAAAACAAGAACAGATTTGTGCTTTTTCCCATTGAGCACAGCGACATTTGGAGCTTTTACAAAAAAGCGGAGGCAAGTTTTTGGACAGCTGAAGAAATCGATTTGTCCCAGGATTTAGTAGATTGGGAACGCTTAACGAACGACGAACGTCATTTTGTTAAGCATGTTCTTGCCTTTTTTGCAGCCTCTGACGGCATTGTAAATGAAAACTTAGCGGAACATTTTTTATCGGAAGTACAATATACCGAGGCAAAATTTTTCTACGGATTTCAGGTGGCTGCTGAAAATATTCACTCAGAAACCTATTCCTTGCTCATCGACACCTATATTAAAGACTCGGCTGAGAAATCAGGTCTTTTTAATGCCATTGACACCTTAGACTGTGTTCGAAAAAAGGCAGATTGGGCGCTTAGATGGATAGACAAAGGTTCATTTGCTGAGCGCTTAGTGGCATTTGCCGCAGTTGAAGGAATTTTCTTCTCTGGATCTTTTTGCTCCATTTTCTGGCTTAAAAAACGCGGTCTTATGCCTGGGTTGTCGTTTTCAAATGAACTAATCTCTCGAGACGAAGGGCTTCATTGTGATTTCGCATGCTTACTCTACACGCGCCACTTAGTGAATAAGCTCTCCAAAGACCAAGTGCGTGAAATTATTATGGATGCGGTTGAAATTGAAAAAGAGTTCGTGACCGATGCTCTTCCGGTTAAACTCATCGGCATGAACAGCGACTTAATGAGTCAGTATATCGAATTTGTGGCGGATCGCTTACTCGTAGAATTGGGGAATGAGCGTGTATACAATACCACCAATCCATTTGATTTTATGGAAATGATTTCGATTCAAGGAAAAACTAATTTCTTTGAGAAGCGCGTTGGAGAATACCAAAAGGCCAGCGTTATGTCTGATAAAGAAACACAACGATTTACGTTGGACGAAGAATTTTAAATTAAAGATAAAAAAGGAAAAAAGCAATGTACGTAGTTAAAAGAGACGGGAAAAAAGAGGCTGTGAAATTCGATAAAATCACAGCCCGTGTAATCAAGATGTGTTATGGATTAGATCCGATGGTTTCTCCGGAAGCGGTAGCCATGAAGGTAATTGAAGGGCTGTACGATGGCGTTTCAACCACTGATCTTGATAATTTAGCCGCAGAGGTCGCTGCTGCAAAAACAACGGAACATCCAGATTATGCCCTTTTGGCTTCTAGAATTGCAGTGTCTAATCTGCACAAAGAAACCAAGAAGACCTTTTCTGATGTGATGACTGACCTGTACGAATATTTGGATCCGAAAACCGGACAGAATGCGGCATTATTGTCTGAAGAAGTTTATCAAATTGTGATAAACAACCGAGA
>DBCM01000148.1 GCA_002293045.1 Flavobacteriales bacterium UBA958
TCCTCCTTGTTGTTCTCGTTTTGGCATGGATCCAGGGTCCTTTTTACGCCCAAAAATTATACATCTACGACCAAAACACGAACATACCGATCCATGAAGCACAGGTTAAAAGCTGTGATGGTCAAACCAAGTTAAACCAAACAGGAATCGAAGGGTACGTAAGCATCATTCAATATGCGCCTTGCTATCTGTTAGAAGCCGAGGGATATCTGACGCGCTCGGTTAGTGCCGATGAAATCAAAGCCAATTCGGGTAAAATTCCCATGTTCCCGAACCAACATTCTGTGGATGAGGTCGTGGTTTCAGCCAGTAAGTTTACCGAAAAACGTAAGGATCTTGCCCAAAAAGTTCAGGTGATTTCCAAACAAGAATTGGCCTTGATGAATCAATCCTCTACCGCTGACGTGTTGGCGAATTCCGGGAATGTATTTGTTCAGAAAAGCCAATTGGGGGGCGGGAGTCCAATCATTCGTGGTTTCGAAACCAATAAGGTACTTCTTGTGGTAGACGGCGTGCGTTTGAATAATGCCATCTATCGCGGGGGACATCTACAAAATGTAATCACCATGGATAATGGCGTGATGGATCGGGTAGAGGTGGTCTTTGGTCCCGGTTCCGTGGTTTATGGTTCGGATGCGATTGGGGGCGTGATGCATTTTACAACCAAGAACCCTACCTTGAGTACCACCGATAAAACGCTCATCAAAGCGAGTGCCTTTACTCGATATATGAGTGCGGTAAACGGATATGCAGCGCATGCCGATGTTTCTGTTGGAACAAAACGGTTGGGGTCCTTGACCTCGTTCACCTATTCAAACTATGGGGATTTGCGGCAAGGTTCACACAGAAATGATTTTGTGGGCAATTTTGGAGCGCGACCGTGGTATGTGGAACGGATTCATGGGGTGGATTCCATGATCATCAACGCAGATTCTAACCTGCAAATAGGATCCGCTTATTCTCAATACGACGTGCTTCAGAAATTTGCGTTCAAGCAAAAGGATGGGGTGTTGCATAAATTAAATTTCCAGCTTTCGAATTCCAGCAACATTGACCGCTACGACCGCTTAACGCAAACCAGTAATGGAAACCCAAAATTCGCCGAATGGTATTACGGGCCACAATTTCGATTAATGAGTGCCTATACTTTGGAATTGAGTAATGCCACCAAGGTCTATGATGCCGCCAGGTTAACGGTGGGGTATCAATCCATTGAAGAGAGCCGAATGGACCGCAGGTACAAGAAGAATTTCTTGAATCACCGCATAGAGAATCTGGATATCGTGACCTTGAATGCTGATTTTTCCAAGAAGAAAGGATCCCACGAATTTCGCTATGGAGTAGATGCATGGTATAATCAGGTGAACTCTACGGCATTTCAAAGAGACATTGTTGCGGACACGATCGCTGCGCTAGATACACGCTATCCGGACGGAGGGTCCACCATGATGTCTGCGGCAGCGTATGCAACACATACTTGGGAGATATCGGAAAAATTGATTTTGAATGATGGACTTCGTGCATCTTATGTGCGTTTGAATGCTGCCTTTGTTGACAAAACGTTTTTCCCGTTTCCGTTTGCTGATATTGCGCAACAGCACATGGCGCTAAACGGCAATCTTGGTCTGATTTATATGCCGAATAAGTTATGGAGAATGTCCATAACCGGATCAACGGCGTTCCGTGCACCGAACGTAGACGATTTATCGAAGGTGTTTGAAAGCGTGCAAGGATCGGTATTGGTGCCCAATCCGAATTTAAAGGCAGAATATGCCTACAACGGAGAGTTTGGAATTAGTCGTGTGTTATCAGAAGGCTTAAGTATACAAGCCACCGGATATTATACCCTACTCAAGAATGCACTTACAGTGGGGACAGGAACCTTTAATGGAGCGGATTCCGTGGTTTACGATGGACAGTTGAGTCAAGTAAGGACCACCACCAACGCAGGGAGGGCCTATGTCTATGGATTCGAGGCGATGTTGTCGGGTAAATTGAACGACCACTTGAGCATGATAGCAACCGTTAATTATACCAAGGGTAGAAACGCAACAGATAGCATTCCCTTGGATCACATTCCACCAGTCTTTGGAAAAATAGCGATGGTATATACCCTTGGAAAGCTCCGAACTGAATTATTCATGAACTATTCGGGTTGGAAGCGCTTATCGGATTACAACCTGCAAGGCGAGGATAACGTTGCCTATGCTACGCCCTTTGGAATGCCTTCTTGGGCCACGATGAATGCTCGCGTTAATTACAATTTCTCGCGTCAGGTATCGTTGCAAGTAGCCTGTGAAAACATCCTTGATCAGAATTATCGAAATTTCGCATCAAATATTTCAGCGCCCGGACGAAACTTCATTGTTACGCTGAGGGGGAATTTTTAGGAGTAGTAACTACTGTGCGCTACTACCGGGTGCAAGGTCCCTGAGCGAAGTGAATGAAATGAAACGAAGTCGAAGGGAGCACCCGGTAATTTATGCGCTTAATCCTAAATAACTAGAATATTGCACTGAAAATGAGTAAAATCTCCTTTTTTGCTTTTTTAAATAGCAATAAAATATTATTTTTGCTTTTACTAATAGCAAAATGGAAAGGTTAGTAGAAAAATCAGCACGCAAAATAAACCAGGTGTCCATGGCATTTAAGCGCTATTTATACCATGAAATCAATACATCCAACCGATTAACGGCCATAAAAGGAGCACGAGGAACTGGAAAAACAACCTTATTGCTTCAACTTGCCAAAGCGTACCAGGCTGATGAGGTGCTATATGTGGCGTTGGATGATTTATTTTTTTCTGAAAATACCTTATACGGTCTGGCTGAAAAATTCAACCAAATAGGAGGTAAGCTCATGCTAATTGATGAAGTTCATAAATATCCGAATTGGTCGCGTGAACTAAAATTAATCTATGACGATTTCCTTGATTTAAAAGTCATCTTTACCTCTTCATCCATATTGGATATCTATAAAGGAGAGTCGGATTTAAGTAGAAGAGCAGTAACGTATACGTTGGCTGAGCTATCCTTTAGAGAGTATTTGATGTTGTATGAAAAAATCGAATTGCCTGTTTTAAGCCTTCAAGAAATTTTAAATAACCATACATCAATTAGCTTAGAATTTTTGAAGCAAATTACCCCGCTTAAACATTTTCCCAAGTATTTGAAAATTGGTAATTACCCGTATTTCGAACACAATGAGGAAGAATATTTTCAAAAACTTAGAAATACGGTCAATCTAATTCTAGAGGTAGATCTCCAGACGACTGAAAATTTGGATTTTCAAACGCTCGCCAAATTGAAACGCTTACTGTTTGTTATCGCATCAAATGTTCCGTTTACGCCCAATATCCAAAAGATTAGTGACACGATACAGTTGAATAGAAATGCGCTTGTTCGTTCGTTGCAATTGCTCGATAGAGCTGCGTTAATTCGTATGATTTACAAGCAAACAAGAAGTATCAGCCTGTTAAATAAACCCGATAAACTTTGGATGCAAAATACCAATTTGATGTTTGCAATCAGTGGAGATCATGTTGAAATAGGGACCGTTAGAGAAACCTTTTTTATGCAAAACTTAGCCCATAACCATGTGCTCTCATTGCCTGATAAAGGAGATGTTTTGGTGGATAATACCTTCCTCTTTGAAATTGGTGGAAAAAATAAAACGAAAAAACAAATTGCGAATTTAGAACATGCCTTTGTTGTACATGATGACATTGAAATTGGGTTTCAAAACAGTATTCCCTTATGGCTTTTCGGTTTTCTTTATTGATAATCGGGTGTAATAACTGGGGTAACTACCAAGGTGCGTTCCCTGAGTCCGCCTGGGTGGATCGAAGGGCGCACCCAGTTATTTGAATGAACTAAAATTCAAAATAAACCTCATGGTTTTTTTTCTTCTGTAAAAGAAAATTTTGTAAATTTGATTATATTTTTATTCTGTGAAAGAATTTTATTCAATTTTTGAGAAATATAATTTTTGGAACGGCAATGTTCCAAGACTTGGTTATTTACGTCAAGACTACCTGGATAAAATTTTTCAGTTTTGTAATAATTCGCTGGTAAAAGTTTTGGTGGGTCAAAGGCGTTCAGGTAAAAGCTTTTTACTCCGTCAAATTGCGCATCAATTACTGCAAAGTGGTGTACCAGCTAACAATATGTTCTTTATCAATAAAGAATTTATTGAGTTTGATGAAATTAAAGACTACAAAGATTTAGACCAACTGGTTCGTGAATACAAGAAAAACTTGAATCCTTCAGGTAAAATTTATCTCTTCATTGATGAAGCACAGAATATACATCAGTGGGAGCGTTTAATTAATTCATACGCTCAGAATTTCGCCGAAACGTATGAGATTTTTATTAGTGGCTCAAATTCAAAAATGCTTTCGGGTGAATTGGCTACATTGCTTTCTGGAAGGAACATGGTATGAAGAAACGACAGTAGATCGTACGCGAATCGCTGCGGAATGGAACGAAGGTGCACAGGAATGGGTGTTGACAGGAAAAACAGAAGGTAACTTCGTATATATTACCATGGAGGAGGAAGCAGAGATGCAATGGATGCGTGTGGCAGATGTTTGTGGCGAGCGAACCTTGGTCGCTTATCCAAACCCAACGTGGAATGTGGTGTATTTGAAAGGCTTAGAAGCCACGGAAAAACACTATGAATTGCACGATGTCATGGGAAGGGTAGTAGCTGTTGGAAATATTTCTGCGGCACAAAACGCAATCGACATGTCGAACCTCGCTTCAGGGACCTACCGTT